>NZ_JAJPRF010000015.1 GCF_021206925.1 Rhodoflexus caldus
TGTCACTTTTAAGATGCGACGTGCAACGTGTGAAAAATACTTGCCATAGTTATATAAATTTGAAAGAATCACCAAGTAAAATTAGGTAATTCACTGATAATCACCAACCAAAAGGTCTAATTATTATCCTTAAATAATCCATATTTTTAATACACAATCAAATTAACTATATGAAATTATTATCATTCGTTTTACTGCAATTCCTGTTTTCTTTAGCCATTGCTCAACCTGCTGAACGCTGGGTAGAAGTTCAATACATGCAACGGATGAAAGACCATTTGATGGTAAATACTCCACCTGAGCTAATAAAGATTAAGCAGTTTACCCCCGGAGTATTGATTGCAGGTAAATATGTATCCATTTATGAAGATACCGGATCTACATCGGGCAGTGCAATTAAACCACCTGATCAGAACACTCAGAAAGAGCCTCTAAATAAAGAGGATGGTCAGCGATCCGCATTGCCTAGAACCTTAGTCTACAATAAAGTACTGCGTAAAATTTTCAAATCATTTGATACAAACATAATGGTAGTTGTTCATAAAACGCCAAATGCTCCATTTCGTATAGAAGAGCAGATAAGCGATAAAAACTGGACGATATTAAACGAGGTAGCCGTAATAGAAGGAATGAATTGTCGCAAGGCATTTTATGTGACTAAAAAAGGGATTACTATAGAAGCATGGTTCACTGATGCCATTCCTATTTCAAATGGTCCGGCTGAATATCATGGCTTACCCGGATTGATATTAAAAATTGAAAGTCCTTACTTAACGATTGAGGCTAATAAAATCAGCTTTATCAGGGAGCAAATCATCAAGCAGCCTACTGAAGGTGAGCTTATCAAAGCAGAGGAGTTGTTACAGCGAATGATGGGTACAAAACCTTCTATTGATGAAGAATCTTTGAAGAAAGAAATTATGAAAACCATCCCAAATTCATCTAGTAAGAATTAGAAAAGGCAGGAATTTTATTCTGGCGCTGTAAACGAAACTTAACTCATGTGGCAAAGAGTCTTTTTTTGTATAAGCATCCTGCTTACACTCCCTGCAATGCTTTTTGCGCAGGTTCCGCTAACGGGGCAGGCGATAGATATGGCCACACGTCAGCCCGTTGCCCGCGCCAATGTGCAGTTGCTGCAACCGGAGACTACGGCGGTGCTTGCCTTTGCCATAGCCGATCAGGAAGGTAAGTTTCGCCTCAAGCCGCAGGAGCCGGGGCGCTACTTGCTCAAGGTAACGGCTATGGGCTACCTGCCCGAAGAGAAATACATTGACCTAAGCGAGCAAAAAAATGAGTTTTTTATAGAGTTAAGCACCGATAAGGCCAGAGTGCTCAAAGAAATCATCATCCCCGGCTATCCGCCTTCTACCTTTAAAATTAGGGGCGATACGATTTTCTATAACATAGATGCAGTGCGCGACGGCACAGAAAAAAATCTTGGCGAGGCACTGAAAAAACTGCCCGGCATTTCGGTAGATGAAGACGGCAAGGTATCGTATCAGGGCAAGCCTATCAGGAAAATCATGGTAGAAAACAATGATTTTTTTGGCAATAAGCACCAGATGGCAACGCAGAACCTTTCTGCCGATATGGTGAAGGAAGTGGAACTGCACACCAAGTACAAGGAAAGCAACTTAGACAATTCAAACAATGGCGTTGTGATGAACGTGCTGCTGAAAGACGAGTTCAAAGGCAGACCTACGGGCAACCTGAGCGCGGGGGCGGGCAATCGCTACACGGCGCATAGCAATTTGTTTATGTTTGGTTCGGGCGGCAACAAAGCACTCATCAGCGATTTTAACAATACGGGTGAGTTGCCTATCACGCAGCAGGACTACTACGAAATGCGCGGCGGCATTCTCAATGTGATAGAGTCGCAGACCAATGATGCGTTGCAGCCGACAACTTCTCAGATTAGTTCACCGCGTTTTTTGCTGAGCAATACGAATCTGGAAACCAAAAACAGCCAGTTTTCGGCGCTGAATTTTGCACGCAGGTACAACAAAAAAACCAAGTTAGACATCTACGGCTACGTCAACCGCATCGGGCAAACTGACCGAAACAGCCGTACTGAAAATTTTATCGGCAATAATATTTCGTTCAACGAGCAGTTTCGCAACCGCACTGCCGTGTTGTTTGGCTCGGTTATGTTCAACCTCACCCACGAGCCGAATGATGATAATTACCTCAAATACAGCTTTACTTACAATCCTTCGGGCGATCGCATGGAGGAATCGTTGGTCAATAACCGCGCCGAGGGGGCGCTGGATGTACAAACCCGCCTGCGCAACCGCAATTTCAGCATTGGGCAGCAGGCTACGTATATCCGCAGGCTCAGCCCGCGCTGGATATGGAAAAGTCGCGCCTTGCAGCACTACGCTACCAATGACCAATTACTGGCTATCCGCAGTGCCGCACCTTTTTTGGGGCTGTCGTTTCCCACAGAGGATTTCAGCTTAGAGCAACCGCTGCAAACCCGCGACCAGTTCTACTCATTGCGCAGCGAACTGAGCAGGAAGCAGAATACACGGCATTTTGTAAGTTTTTTTGCAGGCTTTGAGCATAAAAATCAGCAGTTGGAAAATCGTTGGCAGCTTGCTGAAAATGAACCGCGCAATAATTTGCGCCTTGCCAACAGCCTCTACAAGGGCGGCATACAAACCATGCAGGCAATGGGGCGCGTGGCGGAACTCAAATTTACGGCGCAGGCGCTCTACCTTGACCATCGGTTAGATGCGGGCGCGGCAACAGCGGCTACTACCAACAACAGTCGCTGGTTGTTTGAACCGGACATAGAACTTTCCAAACAAGTCGGCGAAAGTCAGCTTTCTTTGCAGTGGAAGGTGAATTATCGTTATGCTGCCGTAGAGCAACTGCTCACGCACCCGTTCATCAGGGATTACCGAACATTGAAACAAAACGGCGAAATAGTTGGCAGCACTCCTACGCGCAGCGAGAATCTTACTTTCAGTTGGCGCCGCATGAACATGCTGAAAGGCAGTATGCTTTTTGCCAATGTGATGTACACACGCGCTGTTAATGAAATTATCAATGTGTCGGAATCCATAGACCGCAATACGGTGGTACTCCGCACCTTGTTTGCGCCGTTTTCGGAGGCGATTCAGGCATTTGCCAACTATGACCACAAGTTTCGCCGCCTGCCTTTGGGTATTAAGAATAACATCGTGGTGCTACACCGCGAAGGCGATAATTTTGAGGGTAGCAATCCTTCACGTTTTTCTACCCGTATGCTGAACTATCGGAGTAGTATGTATACCGTTTTCAAAGAGCCTGTTTTTCAGGCGGAATTTGGTTTAGGTTTCAGCATGACGCGGTCGTATTATGCTTTTTCAGACCGCCTCAATACTTTCCGCAGCTGGCAGCCCTACACAAAGTTTCGGGGGAAGTATGGGCAGTTAGTCTGGGAACTGATGCTGGAATACCGCTATCAGGACGCACAGATTAATGCCAATGAAATTTTCTTCATCAATCCATCGCTGCGTTATACGCCGAAAGGCAAGCGCCACGAATGGTTCATCAGTGGTAATAATATTGCCAATATGGGTAAAAATCAGATAGTTGCGGCCGTATTTACCAACAACAGCATTACAGTTTCCGAGCGCGCCATCCTGAGCGGCTATTTGCTGGGCGGCTTTAAGTTTGGTTTTTAAGTGAACGCGAGTAGTATAATTATGCAAAAACCTGACGGAGCACTAAGCCCTGTCAGGTTTAAATATTTGGTTTTCAAAAGTTTACACTAAAAAAACGTTTGCAAATCACTTGCGCTTTTGTATAATTAGAATTGCTCCATGCCGGAGAAGAAGAAAGCGCCTTCAATGGCTGCGTTTTCGTCAGAGTCGGAGCCGTGGATAGCATTGGCCTCAATAGATTTTGCAAACAATTTGCGGATAGTGCCCGGCTCTGCATTGGCAGGGTTGGTTGCGCCAATCAGTTTGCGGAAATCAGCTACGGCGTTGTCTTTTTCCAAAATCATGGCAATGATGGGGCCTGATGACATGTAGCTGCACAGGTCTTTGTAGAAAGGACGCTCTTTGTGTACGGCATAAAATTCGCCTGCGCGCTCAGGTGTCAGACGGGTCAGTTTAGCCGCCACAATGCGGAAACCTGCTTCTTCTATCATCTTGATAATAGCGCCGCTGTTGCCTGCCTGATAGGCATCAGGCTTAATCATGGTAAATGTGCGATTGGTTGCCATTTTTAGAATCTTTATGTTATGTCTGTGTGAAATTTGGCGCAAAGGTAGCCGCTCCCCTTGCGAAAAGCAATTGAATTGCCCCGATAAGGCATAACTTTGTAGGAGTTGATTTTTCACTTATATTGAAGGATTCATGCAAAAATTCAGATTGTACGGCTGCTGGGCATTGCTGTTTGCCTTGACCATCAGCACAGCATCACATGCACAACAACGCCCCGGTAAATTGCCCAAAGCCAAAAACATCATTTTGATGATTGGGGACGGCATGGGCTCATCGCAAGTATTTGCCGCCTACACGGCACAAAAGGGGCAGCTCAACATGATGACCTTCCCTGTAACGGGTTTCTCCCTGACGCAGTCGGAAAGCCACTACATTACCGATTCGGGAGCAGGCGGAACGGCGCTTTCTACCGGCAAGCGCACCTACAACGGCGCAATTGGGGTAGATATGAACAAACAGCCGTTGCCGACTATTTTGGAAATAGCTAAACAAAACGGATTGGCAACGGGCATTGTAGTTTCATGTGCGGTTACACATGCTACACCTGCCGATTTCTATGCACATCAGGCCTCGCGTGCGCTGGATGAAGATATTGCTGCCGACTTGCTCAAAACGCAACCCGATGTGGTAATTGGCGGCGGTTACAAGTTTTTTGCCAATCGCAAAGACGGCCGCAACCTGATTGAGGAGCTCAAAAAAGCAGGCTATCAGTTTGCAGACTCCACGGCAGATTTAAGCAGCTACAAAAGCGGCAAACTCGTAGCACTGATGGCACACGGGCATCCTGCCAAAATTACGGCAGGGCGCGGCGACTTGCTGCCCAAAGGCACACAAACCGCCCTCAATATCCTTTCACAAAACAAAAAAGGGTTTTTCCTAATGGTGGAAGGCTCACAAATTGACTGGGCAGGCCATGACAACGACTTTGAGTACAACGTTCAGGAAACCATTGACTTTGACAAAGCGGTAGGCATTGCGCTGGATTTTGCCAAAAAAGACGGCAACACGCTGGTTATCGTAACGGCAGACCACGAAACGGGCGGCTTGGCACTCACCGAAGGCAACATTGCCGAAGGTAAAGTTGGCGGTAAGTTTATCATTAAAGACCATACGGCCGTAATGGTGCCTGTATTTGCCTACGGGCCGGGTGCAGAGGCATTTACGGGCGTTCAACTGAACACCGATATTTTCAAAAAAATGTTGGATGCGTACCGCTTTAAAGCCAAATAACCAATAAATCCCGTCGTTGCAGAAAAGAGTTTCAGACTTCGCAAAAAGTTTGAAACTCTTTTTGCATTTTTGATAACTGACAAGTTGCTTGCTTTTATCCCCTTCACTACATCAGTTATGAAACGACTTTTTTTCGGTATCATCCTCGCCTTTGGTCTGATTGGGGCAGTGCATGACTCTTTGGCGCAAACACGCAGATTTGCCATACAGTTAGGGGTTTTTCAAAATCCGAACACAACGCGGTTTCAGTCGCTGCAAGATTTAGGCTCCCTCTTGCAGGATACGCACCCCAAAGGGACACGCATACGCTTGGGGGATTACCCGCGCCGAGTTATGGCCGATAGTATTTTACAAATCGTACACAGGCGAGGATTCAAAGATGCTTTTACTTTTCAGTTGGATGAGCCGTCGCGCTCACCGATGGAAAATATCATTGCGGCTTCCGGCAGAAATATTTTATACACCATTCAGGTAGGGGTTTACATAGACCGAAACTCGTTGCCCAATACAAGCGAGCTGAAGCATTTGGGCGCACTTTACGAGTTGCAGGAAGACGGCTTCATCAAGTTGCGGCTGGGGGCATTTGCCAAACGCGACTCGGCGAGTGCAGTGCTGAAAACCATCAGAGAATATGGCTACAGCCGTGCATTTATCACCGAAGTCAGCCCAATGGTGATGAAACGCGACATCAGTGCTTCGGCAGGCGATATGGGCGAAGAGTCCTTCCAGACGGCCAGCCTCTACAAGCGCATGAAGGGAAAACTGAATGGCAAATGGGATGTGGTAGTGCATGTTTACATGGGCGGCCAGTCGGTCAGCGGCCACTACAACGACCCCGAAACAGGGCAGCACAAGCGTTTCAGTTATCATGGCGGCTTAGACAATCCCGTAACCTTTGTATCCAATAGTCGCAGCATCCCGCAAACGCTGAATTTCAGTTTCAGGGATAAAGAATCCGGCAAAACAGTCAGCATGAGCCTGACCGAATCTTACGACGCAGGTTCGGCCAGATGGGAGGTGATGAGCTTTTACCGCAAAAAAGTAAAAGACCAACAGGGCGACCAGATTGGCGCAGATATTTACTTGGAATACCCCTACACCAAAGATTTGGCAAGCAAAGTGGCCGAGCAGCGCATCAATGCCGGTCTTGCGCAAATTAAAGGCTATACCGACCCTGCCGGCGTAGGTGCGATAGTAGAAAAGCAATTAAACGGGAATGTGCGTTTGGTGAGTGCTGTTTATCCGAAATATAGCTGGCTATCAGAAACTTACGAAACCAAGATTCTGGAAAACGACCGCCACATTTTCAGTGTGCGGATGCTGTACGAGCGGGTGAACAGCCAAACGGAGAATAAAATTACATTCCGCTCGTGGGATATGCGCACCGGTCAGGAACTCACGCTGGCCAACCAGTTGCGCCCGGGCGCCGACAAAATGCTGCGAACCCTGTTGCGCAAACGGCTCGGCGAACGCTACGCACAGTTGCGCCCTTCGCTTACCGATGTGAATGCAAGCGTGGAAGATATGCTCGTAAACTACTATTTTACTGCAACGGGCATTTCATTTTTTCGCGACCATAAGCCGTGGAGCGTGATAGAAGGCGGCATTACGCTTTCCATACCCTATAAAGACATTGCGCAATGGTTGCATGATAAAAATGCGGTAACTGCTCCAAAGTAAAAGGCAAGGAGGGAAGAATAACGCCCAAACCTCGCAATTTTTTCCCAACTTTGCGGCGCAATTCTCCCATCTTTGTCATGCAAAAGAAAATCAGTTCCGCCCTTGTTTCAGTTTATTACAAAGACCATCTAGAGCCGTTGTTGCGCCTGTTGCACCAACACGGCGTGCAATTATACTCCACCGGAGGCACGCAGCAATTTATTGAAAGCCTGAAACTGCCTGTTACGGCGGTGGAAGACCTCACGGGCTATCCTTCCATTTTTGGCGGGCGCGTAAAAACCCTGCACCCCAAAGTGTTTGGCGGCATCCTGCATCGCCGCGACTTTGCCGATGACCGCGCGCAGGCGGCGCAATACGAAATTCCCGCCATTGACATGGTCATTGTAGATTTGTATCCCTTTGAGGAAACCGTTGCTTCGGGTGCTGCTGAGGCGGATATTATTGAAAAAATTGACATTGGCGGCATTTCTTTGATTCGTGCGGCTGCCAAAAATTTCAGCGATGTACTGATTGTTTCTTCGCGTGAACAATACAAAGACGTGTACCAAATGCTTTCGGAGCAAAACGGCACAACCACGCTTGCCCAGCGCCGCCACTATGCTGCCAAGGCTTTTGACATGAGTTCGCACTACGATACCGCTATTTTTAACTATTTCAACCGCACCGAAGAACTGCCTGTTTTCAAGCAAAGCCTTCGCCAAGGGCGTACATTGCGCTACGGCGAAAATCCGCACCAAAAAGGCTATTTCTTTGGCAATTTGGATGCGATGTTTGACCAACTGAACGGCAAAGAACTGTCTTACAACAACTTGGTGGATATAGACGCTGCCGTCAAACTGATTGCCGAATTTGGCGATGAACCTGCTTTTGCTATTCTGAAACACACCAACGCTTGCGGTGCGGCCACGGCAGGCAACGTGCGCGATGCTTACCTGAAAGCCTTGCAGGCAGACCCTGTATCGGCTTTTGGCGGTGTACTGGTAACGAACAAGCCCATTGATTTGGCTACTGCCAAAGAATTGGATACCCTGTTTTTTGAGGTACTGATTGCCCCGCTGTTCTACGAATCGGCACTGCCGGTGCTGAAAACCAAGAAAAACCGCATTCTTTTGCAGCAAAAAATAACCACCCTGCCCGATTTGCAGATAAAAACCTTGCTCAACGGCATTATTGCACAAGACCGCGACGCAAAAACCGAAACAGCAGCCGACCTGAAAACCGTTACTAAGCGCGAACCGACCGCCGAAGAAGTAAAAGCCTTGCTTTTTGCCAATAAATTAGTCAAACATGCCAAAAGTAATACCATCGTTTTGGCGCAGGACGGGCAATTGTTTGCCAGCGGTGTCGGGCAGACCTCGCGCGTAGATGCTTTGCGCCAAGCCATTGAAAAAGCCAAGCATTTCGGATTTGATTTGAGCAAGGCAGTAATGGCCTCCGATGCCTTCTTTCCATTCCCCGATTGTGTGGAAATTGCGCATGAGGCAGGTATCCGCGCCGTGATTCAACCGGGGGGCTCTATCAAAGATGCCGACTCTATCGCCTTCTGCGATGCGCACGATATGGCAATGGTATTTACAGGGGTGCGCCATTTTCTGCATTGATAGTAAGACGCGATTAATCGCGTCTCTACATCGGATTTGTGATTAATCGCATCTATACATTCATCATACATGAATTAAACCCGACAGGTTTCCAAAGCCTGTCGGGTTTTGTGTATTAAGAAATCGCCGTAACTCTTCACCACCTGCCTCAATCAGTTTTTACTGCCAATAAATTTTCCGAACAACTGTACCTTGCGGTGTAAACAGCCGCAGAGTATAAATACCCGCAGCGGGTGGCAGCGGTCGGATTTCATTTTGCGGCGATTCTATTTCACCCGAAGTAATGACCTGCCCCAACAGGTTGCAGATTTCGTAGCGGCAGCCCAACAGCGGATGCGGACTTTCTACCCGAATCACATCCGTAACGGGATTGGGGAAAATGCGCACCTGTTCCGCCAAATTGACCTTTTGCAGAAAGGCCTCAACATCGCCCTTGCTCACATTGCTGCTGAGCAACTCGCGGCGGCGCGGGCTGATGGCCAGCACCTGCCGCATACGTGCCACTTGACAGGCAGTGAACAGGTTCATGCAGGCATCGTCGGTAAACTCCATGAAATTTTGATACATCGCAGGCCAATCGCAGCCAAAAGCATTTTCAGGGCAGGCAAACGAAGCTACCGGCGTGCGGGGAGTATCGTCGCAGTAGTCGTTGGTTTCGTCGCAACTGTTCTGAAAAGGATGCAGCAGTCCCAGAAAATGCCCAATCTCGTGCGTGAGCGTGCGTCCGCGGTCATAGCGGCGCGGTATCGGCTGTTCGCGCAGCGGCAGCGCCCAAGGGGCTTTTACGATAGACCCCAGCCTGTCGTAGCGGACAACAACACCGTCCCTTTCGGGAAACGCCAATATTTCGGCAATGCCGCCCAGTTCCGAAAGTTCGGGATATTGTGCATAGCCCAAAATTCCCACCCCGATGTTTTCTACTACCCAAACGTTCAGGTAGCGAGTCGGCTCCCATATGGTAGCAGGTTTGATGACCGTATCAATCAATCCGATACTGAGCCGACCGTTATTAGGGCGCGGCAATTGTACGCGGTGAATCCCCGGTTCGGGCAGTAAATTCCCCGCGGGGTCGGTGGCTGCCGGATAAAATTCTATCCCTGCATCGGCTGCAACGGACTGAAAGATGGGCAAAGTGCGGCTTGCATCGGCATTTTTGCGGCGGAAGTCTTCGTTGAGTACTTCTATTTGCGAAAAAATCTGTTCGGCAGCGATATTACAACCCTGCCCCACAGGTTCACCATAATGAATGACATGAAAAATTAGCGGAATTTGCAGGATTGCATTCTCGGTGCGTCCATTATTGACGGACAGCGATTGCTTCAACAAATGCTGATAGCGCATAAAATAATCGGCGCCTTCGGTTGAAGTGCCGCAACGCTGTTCATTCTGTGCCAAAAGGTGTTGAGTTAGTAGTGAGAGAAAGCAGAGAGAGCAGATAAACAAAAATTGCCGCATGTCAGCGCCATTTGATGGTTTTAAAAATTTCGTAGATAAATGGCTGTTGGTCGGCGGTTTCTTCGTTTTCGTTCGGGCCACCCGAGAATACGACAACCTCATCACCCATAACAACTGCATAGTAATTAGTGGTTGCGCCACCCCAGAAACCTCCACAGGCGATGGTAGCATCAGCAGGAATGCCTTGTTCGGTAAACTGCTCGGCGGCAATTTCTGCAAGCGGCTGGTTTAAATCGCCTAACGGTTCTTCTTTGCCGTTGATGAGCAAGGTAAGACGGCTCACGGGCGCATAGCCCATTGAATCCATTCCCAAGTTTTCAATTTTCCACGCCAATTGCAGAGTAGTTGTTTCCGTAGTGGTTTGCGTTTGTTCGTCAGCAGACTTGTTACCGCAGGCAGTTATTCCAAGAGATGCGATGCCTACAAGGGCAATGAGCAGAATTTTTTTCATAAATATGTGTTTTGTATAGCAAACAAATTTAGCCAAATGCGCGCTTTTTTTGGTAAATTGGGCTGTTAAAACTTGTCAAATGATGAAACTTTTCTCAAGCCTTTTGGGCAATGCCTCCGCAATATCCCCTGATAAGTTACAGGAAGAACTTGCTCCGCTGTTGATTGAGGGCGAAACGGTGGAAATCGGATTTAAAATTATTCGCGATACCATCATATTTACCAACAAACGGCTGATACTTGCCGACAAACAAGGGCTTACGGGCAGTAAAGCAGAATATTTATCAATTGCTTACAAAAGCATTACCCGTTTCAGCGTAGAAACTGCCGGTACTTTTGACTTGGAAGCCGAACTGAAAATTTGGATTTCAGGCGAACAGCAGCCCAGCATCAGCAAAAACTTTAACAAAAGTGTGAATGTATATGATGTGCAGAAGGTGCTTGCGCATTATGTGCTGAGATGAGCAGATTTAAACGCACTACATCAGTTGATGTTATACAAAAGCGCAAGGGGAGGATGAAAAATATAAATTCCTGAAAAACAGGTGTTTATATCCAAAAAGTTTACAAGACCCCTCAGGGTTTGTGTATAGCTTGACTACGCACATACAAGACCTTTTTGTTCATGTGGTTAGCAACTTGACATATGCACTTCATAAATGCTCAGTCGTTGCGATGCCGCCTGATTTGCCATGCTACCACGGCCACCGACAAGCTGCTCACAGCCGCCGACAGCATCCACGACTTGTCAGGGGCAATTTCCCACAAAAAGATTGTTTGCGCAGCCTTCACAAGGTTTTGCATACCCAGCAAAGTACATACCCACAGTACCCCGCTGCCGGCTAAGTTGCCCCAAACGCCGTTGCAGTGGGCTTTGGGCAGCAGTCGCGAATTGTTTACTGCCAGCAATAAAATTGCAGCCATAAAAGGCAACAACATGCCGTTTGCCACCTGCGCGGCCAGAATTACGGGTACGGGTTTGATGCCTAACAATCCGAAAATCAACCCGAATAGCATCACTCCCCCCCATATCAGGCGAAAACTGTTGGGTGAAAAAGTGTTTTTGCTTGTGCTTTGTATGGTAACGGCAGCAGCCAGCGGTGCTGTAACGGAGGAACTGAACCCTGCCGCAAACAAACCTGTGGCAAATAACCATACGCCCGCTGTGCCTGTATTGGTGCGAATGGCATTGGCAAAGGCCGCAAACTGAAAAGGTTCTTTCAGGAAAGTACCTGCTGCCAGAATCGTTACGGATACTGCGCCGCCCAGCAATACGGCGACAGATATGCCCCGTCGCATTTCAGCGATGCTTTGCCCTTGCCCGATACCCGAAGCCAGAAAGAGATTGTAGGGAACTATGGTCGTTCCAAGCAGCCCCGTGAGCAGCAGCAGGCTTCCTTCGGGCAATTGCGGAACAAACAAACCTTGCAGCCACTCGCCGATGCCGTGTGAGGTTTTCCATGCCAGACGGCCAAACATCAGCCCCATAAGAGCAACGGCAACGCCCATGCTTTTGGCCACTGTCTGCGGAGTGCCCTGCCACAGGAAGAGACTGCCCGCAGCAGCCACCAGCAGAGCAGCTACAGGAGAGGGGATATCCCAGAGCAACTGCAAGCCCGATACTGCCCCCAAAATATTTCCTGCCTGATAGGCAGCACAGCCCATTACGATAGCCACGGCAACTAACCTTGCCATGAAAAAACCGCCAAATTGATGCAGTAATATTTGTCCGAGATTTTTTTCCCCTGCCAGTGTGAGGCGGGCTGCCTTTTCCTGCAAAACGATGCAGGCAAGCGTGGCAAACAACAGTCCCCAAAGCAGCGAAAGCCCATAGGAAGCACCCGCAGAGGCTGCCGTAGTAACAGTGCCCGGCCCTATGAAGGCTGCCGAAATCACCGACCAAAACAGGATATTTCCGGCGCTGCTGCTGATATACTTCATGGGAAGAGGATGCTTATGCCGCGTATTTTTTCTTCAAATAATCATCATATTCGTCTGCATATACACCTATACGCGTGAGCATGGCAAGTGCTTCTTCCATGCTCAATCCTTCCAATTCGCGGATACTGCGCAGATAGAGCCAACCGTCGTGCATAGAGAATGCGGCACTGTAAAGTTGATGGTTCAGGTGGAGCAGCTCTTCAAAAAAGTCGCTGCGCTTATCTCCCTGCGGTACTTTCATCAGGGGCGACATGATTTGCAAATAGCCGTAGTCATCGCGTTCGCGCGAGAGAAATATGTTAATCCAAACACTTGCAGAACCCTTGCGCAAGTCCCATTGTCCGGCTTTTTGTGTGCGTGTTTCGGCAGGGTTCACGCCCAGCGCCTCAATGGCACTTTCCACAATTCGGTAGTAATTAGACAAATCAAGCATACGATTTTGGTTAGCCGAAGGTAAAGAAAACAAATATTTGGGATATGCGACGAAAATCAGCGCTGTGAAATGCGGTAGCCTGCTTTCAGCGGGAAATGGTCGGAATAGTCGGCTTCTCTGATGGTTCGCAGCCGCACCGCTTCCAAACCATCACCGTAGAATTGATTGTCAATTCTTAGAAAGAAAAGTTTACCATTGTAGGTAAAACCGAAACCTGCCGCTGCCTTTTCAAAGGCGTTATTGAGTATGCGACTGAACCGATAATAAGTATGGCTGTACGGTACATCGTTCAAATCTCCGCAGAGAATCACCCGATAAGGCGAAGTTGCGATGTGCTGCATAATGATTTGTATTTGCATACTGCGCTGCACCAAGCCCCAGCGAAGCCTTTGGAAAACGTCTTTGGAAATCTGTTTGATTTTTTCCGTATCGCTGCCGGTTTGGAAAAGTGCGTGCTCCTTAATGCTCATGGATTGCAGGTGGATGTTATAAACACGCACGGTATCCTTTCGGATGGCGATATCGGCAAAAATAGCCCCGTAGGGATAGCGCCCTTTCAGGTCAATAAAGCCTTTATTAACAATTGGGAAGCGGGAGTAGATGGCAAGCCCCATTTTGCCTCCCAAATCGTTCAGGCAGCAGGGGCTGAAATAGTACTGATAGCCGGCGCGCTTGCCTATTCGCTGCGGCATATTGAAAAGCGAGGAAGTATCTAATTGGTAGTATTCCTGAAAGCATTTAATGTCCGAAGAGTCGCGCATGACCCATTGCACAATGGCTTTTGCCTGAGCGCTGTGTTCGGCGCGGTCGTAGGCATTGAACAGGCGCACGTTATAACTCAACAGTTCAAAATCGGGCGGTGTATCGTTGGGTAGGTTCAGGGCAAAGGTAGCGCCCCAATAGGGGAAAGCTGCCAGCAGCCCCAGTGCAGGATAGGCTGCCATGCGGAGTTTGCGGAGCGCCAACCACACAATCAACAGTACGATATGCCCCGTTACGCAAACGGGAATAGCCAGCGCCAAAAAGCCTGCCGGCCAAAAGGTTTCGGGCGAAACCAAGGGCGCAGCATAACAAAACAGGCTGAAAACCAGTAATATGCGGTTGGCATAGAGGAACAATATCCGCAGCAGCGAGCGTATGGTCATATGGTTTACGACGGATGTCCCATGGCTACAATCAGGTCAAACTCTGCTGCCGTAACAGGCATTACTGATAAGCGCGACTGTTTAATAAGGCCGATGTTGGCAAGTTGCGGTTCGGCTTTGATGGCTGCCAGACTGACTAATCGGGGAAATTCGCTGTACCACTCTAAATCTACTACAACCCAGTTGGGGTCTGTGGTGGTAGGGTCTTGATAGGCAGTGCGCACCACTTTGGCAATGCCGACTACCCCCGGGTTGGTATTGCTGTGATAGAAAAGCGCCAAGTCGCCTTCCTGCATGGCTTTCAGGTTATTGCGTGCCTGAAAATTGCGCACCCCGTCCCAGAAGGTGCGGCGGTCGCGGGTGAAGTCCGCCCATGAATAAGTTTCGGGGTCGGATTTAACAAGCCAGTAATTCATAGTTTCAAAACTACTTCATTTGCGCAGATTTTTAAAATGATTGTTTCCTTGCGGGGTGTAATGATGTGTAGCGCTTATTTAAATTTTTAAAAATAATCCTCAATATTAGCGCACACTTCAAAGCCTGCCAACTCAAAATAGTCAAGCTGTTATTCAAAATTGTTTTCTTTGCTCAAATGGTTGCAAAATTTTTCGGCTGTTTTAAAATCTTCCGTCAAGTCTAACATTGCCTGCATGTATGCAAACTCATCTGCTCACAGGGCTTTCAGCCACCGATAGGGATTGCTTTTCTATCGCCGCCCAAACCCCGTCAGCAATCGTAAGACTCTGTCGGCGGTTTTTACTACCCATCTGCTCACGGGGCTTTCAGCCATCGGTAGGGATGGTTTGCCGCCGACAGTGATTCATTCATCAAAATACCACGCGCAGAGTGGCGTAGAAGTTTCTGCCCGGCGCGCTGATGCCCGAGGCAAAAATGCGATAATGGCGGTCGGTGATGTTGTCTATGCCGCCTTGCAGTTGCAGCCAACGGTTGAGTTGGTATGCCGTGCGCAGGTTGAGTGTCAGCCATGCGGGCATTCCGTCGGGGGTGGCATATTGCAAGTTGTCTTCGCCGCTGGGGCTGAAATCGGCGCGACGTTTCCAGCCGTTGTACTGTGCCCAAAATTCGGCACGCAGTTTTTTGCGTGTTGCCGTCAGGGAAGTTTGCCCGTAGAGCGGTGGGATATGGTCAAGCGGTACGCCTTCGCTGGTTACGCGTCCGCGAGTCCATGTCAGATTAGACTGGAAAGCCAACCAATCGGCTAACTGCGCTTTCAGGGTTGCCTGCACGCCGTACACCACCGCACGGTTTGCATTGGTGAGCATTTGCACCCGGCTTTTGCGGTTGTCATACATCACGGAATCTTGCCCGTTAAATTGCGAATTGCGCACCACTAATGCGTTGGTAAACCAGCTATGGAAACCCGTTACTTCGGCAAAAACTCTGTCCTGCACATTTTTAGATACCGTCATTTCGGCATTGTAAACGTATTCGGGTTTGATATTCGGATTGGGCAGGATGACGTTACCGGGCGTAGAGTCAAAAATTTTGCCCAAATCGTCTACATTGGGCGAACGGAAGCCCGATGAGAGCAAGGCACTCAACCGCCAGCCGCTGTTGGCGTTCCATGCCAAGCCCATATTGCCCGTGAAGGCATTGTTGCGCTGTTCGGCGCGGTCAAACGGAAAAGGATAAAACGAGCGCTCAACAAATCGTGCATTGAGCGTAATGTACTGATAGCGAAGTCCTTGCGAAAAGACAACCTGCCGACTCTTACCCATCTCCCATGCGTGGGTCAGGTAGAGGGCAAAACTTTGCGTTTGGCTGCCGCCGTCGGGGTAGCGCGTGCTGGCAGGTGTTCGTGCCTGATTGCGCACGTTGATGTTGTAGGCGACCGATTGCACATCATTATGCGCCATTTCTAAGCCGTATCTGATTTCGTTGCGGTCGCCTATATCTTTAATCATATCGGCATTGACGGAAAACACATTGACCGTTTCTTCGCGGTGGGTGCGGTTGGCTGCCCCAAACCGACGCGTGATGCGGCTTTCAAAAATGTTTTGCCATGCCAAAATCACGCTGGCTTTGTCATAAAATTCGGTTTCGCCCAAAAAGTCGGCGCGAAGCGATGCCAGCAGGCGCTTTTGGGGGCCGTAGTCCCAAACTGCCCAGCGGGGCAGCCCGCGGTTGTCATATTCGCCGTAGCGGTCGGTGCGAGGCAAATCGGAGGTGGTTGAATACTGCACGTTCAGCATGAAACGATTGTCCTCATGGGGCTGGAAGGCAATTTTTTGCAGTAAATCCAACTGCGAATAGCCTGACCATCTTTGCAGGTTGGGGTTGGAATTGACTAAGGCAGTGTCTCTGCCGTTGATAAAGGCCGGAAAAACAGGACGCGCCCAGATGTTCTCATAGCCGCGCGGATAAACCGAGCCGGCGCGTTGTTCGCCGAAGTGTTTGTGGGTAATGCTTGTCAGTGAAGCCCACTTGCCCGCTGCCAAATTGACGATGGCGTTGCCCGTCCATTCGCTGTTGGCAGAAGAAACCCGCGTAAACGCCGAACCGCTTGTCCGAAACTTGCCGTCGGCGGAAAATTCGGGGTTGCGCGTAAAAAAGTGCATCACCCCGCCGAGGGCATCGCTGCCGTAAATCACCGAGCCGGGGCCAAACACCACTTCGGCTTTTTCCAGCACGTTGGGGTCTAAGGTGATGACGTTTTGCAAATGCCCCGAGCGATAAATGGCGTTGTTCATGCGCACGCCGTCCACCACGAGCAACACGCGGCTTGCCTCAAAGCCGCGCAGCACGGGACTGCTGCCGCCCATTTGGCTGGTTTGCACGAACACATGCCCCGTTTGGCGCAGCAAATCGCCCGTATTTTGCGGGTTGTAAAAAGCAATCCGCCGCGCATCCACCGTTTCAATTTTGTTGGGCAAATCGGTGCGGGCTTCGGCAAACTTATTGGCGGAGAAAACTATCTCTTCCAGATTGATGACTTTCTCGGTCAGCCATACACTGCCTGCCGCTGCCAGTTGCGATTTGAGGTAACGTTGCTCCATATAGCCCGCATGGCGAATCAGCAGCGTATCTGTATCGGCAAAATCGGATAAATCGGCTTTCCCTTTGCTGTCGGTTACAGCTTGTTTATCTTTTTTCTGATTGATAATCAGCACATTGGAAATAGGTTTTTCCTCCGCTTTGTCGGTAACGGTAACGGTTTGCGCCTGTGCTGCCAAACTGCCGCACAGCAAGAGCAAGAGATAATACTTTTTCATAGTGTTTACTGCATTGTAACTTTGTACCTTCAATTTTACACAACCGCCATGCTGCAACGCTATCTGCCCTATTACAAGCAAACGCTTCAATTAGCTTATCCGATTGTATTAGGGCAAATTTCGCACATTCTCATTACAGTTGCCGACAATACCATGATTGGTAATTTCAGCAGCCTGGCACTGGCGGCGGCAACTTTTGCCAACGCATTGTTTTCTATTGTGATGATGTTCGGGCTGGCAAGCACCTGGGTTATTACACCGCTGGTGGCAACCGCACAGTCGTCGGGCAATATTACGGAATGTCGCACATGGTTGCGCCACTCTCTGACAGTTTATCCACTGATGGGCGTATTTTTTTGTGGCGCGGTATTTTTCATAGGTGCTTTCGCCGACTATTTCGGGCAGAGCAAAGAAGTGGTTGAACTGGCTGTGCCCTACTTGCAGGTACTGGCCGTCAGCCTGATTTTTATGATGATTTTTCAGATTTTCAAGCAGTTCATGGACGGGCTGGGTGATACCAAAGAATCCATGTACATCAACTTTGGCGCAGCGGCACTGAATATCTTGCTGAACTATTTGCTGATTTTCGGCAAGTGGGGATTCCCCGAAATGGGTATTATGGGGGGCGGTATTGCTTCGCTGCTGGCGCGCATTTTCGCAGCCGTTGTCATTGCTTGGCGCTTTTTTACCCTGCCCAAATTTCATGACTATGTGCACCAAATACGCACCGTTGCCTATGAGCGCTACTATGCGGTTAAACTCTTGAAATTGGGTATTCCGGTCGGTTTTCAGTCGGTTTTTGAGGTTAGTGCTTTTGCTTTTGCCACTATTATGGTCGGTTGGCTCGGTGCTACGCAGTTAGCTGCGCATCAGATTGCGCTCAATATCGCTACGGTTACATTCATGATAGCCAGCGGCATTTCGGCGGCGGGTGCTATCCGCATTGCACAAGAGTTCGGGCAGAAAGACCGCGCCTCTATGTTACAGGCAGGCGCTGCTTCTTATCATTTGGTTATTGCTTTTATGAGCATCTGTGCTGTTTCCATCGCCTTGCTGCGCCATTGGCTGCCCTCTTTCTATGTGCAAGCCAACGACCCCGATGCAGCACTGATGATGAGTGTTTCGGCACAACTGCTGATTTATGCTGCCGTTTTCCAGATTTCCGACGGCGCACAGGTAGTAGGTATGGGTATTCTGCGCGGTATTCAGGACGTAAAAGCCCCCACTATCATTGCCTTGATTGCCTATTGGGTAATGGGCTTACCTGTCGGCTATGTATTGGGCTTCCATTTTAACATGGGCGTAAGCGGCGTATGGCTCGGTTTGGCATTGGCGCTAACCTTTGCCGCTGTTTTTCTGGGCTTCCGATTCTTCAACAAAGGCAAACGGATTACTTTGTAGGCTAACTTATACCTTCTCCCAAAAGTCCATTTCCAGCACCTTGCGCACCAATTCAATGGTATTGCGGACTTTGAGTTTGTTCATAATGTTGGCGCGGTGATTCTCTACCGTTCGGTGGCTGATGAACAGTTTTTCTGCAATTTCAGGGCTGCTTAAACCATCCAAAATGTGGCGGATGATTTCCTTTTCGCGCGCCGTAAGTTTTTGCTCCGAAGGTTTGTCAAAGTCGCCTGCGCGGCGTGCTTTCTTAATCATGGTATGCATCATCACGCGGCTGATGGCATCGCTGAAATAGGTCTCGCCTTCATACACCGCATGGATGGCACGAATCAACTCCACTCGGGAAATATCCTTGGTTAGATAACCGGAAACACCCATTTCCACAGCTTTACGCACATAGGCTTCTTCCGTATGCATACTCAGTATCAAAACTTTCAGATGGCTGTGCGAAGCAATTGCTTTAATCAAATCAAATCCCGAACCATTGGGCATGGATATATCGGTAATGAGCAAATCTACGGCGTGCCGTTCCAATATTTGCAAGGCCTCTTTCACACTGGAAGCTTCAGCGACAACGGCAATATCCTCCTCATCAGCCAGCAGTTTTTTAATCCCATCGCGGATAATCTGGTGGTCATCTACCAAAGCAATTTTAATCATACGGTTGAAGGTAAGGTAAAAAGGGGGTAAGTTTTATCTTGTTCCTATGTTCGGGCTATCGCAACCACAAGGTTTTAAGCCCTGAATATAGTTAAAGTCAGCGAAAATACACGCATTGTACCTCAATTCAATAGAAGGGTGTATTTTTAAGGTACTTTTATGGCAACTCCTATGCAATATCTGTTTGAAAATACGCTCGCGTTTGCCCGACAGTTGGACAGAGAAGACGAGCTTCGGCCATTCCGCGACGAATTCATACTGCCGCAAAAAGCAGACGGCACACCCAAAATTTACTTTTGCGGCAACTCGCTTGGTTTGCAACCCAAAGCCGCCGCGCGCTACGTAGGCGAAGAAATGCAACGCTGGGCAAGTTTGGCCGTAGAAGGGCATTTTGAAGGCAATCCCTCATGGTTTCACTACCAGCACACCATGAAAGATGCAACCGCCCGTTTGGTGGGCGCTTTGCCGCACGAAGTAGTGATTATGAATACGCTGACGGTCAATTTGCACCTGATGCTGGTTTCATTCTACCGCCCGACGGCACAGCGCTACAAAATCATCATGGAAGCAGGCGCATTCCCTTCCGACCAATATGCCGTAGAAAGTCAGGTCAAATTTCACGGGTTTGACCCTGCCGCTGCCATTGTTGAAATTGCCCCACGCCAAGGAGAAAGCACGCTGCGCACCGAAGATATTGAACAAACCATCCGCGAACATGCCGACAGCCTTGCATTGGTGATGTTTGGCGGCATCCACTACTATACCGGGCAGGCATTTGAATTAGGCCGCATTGCGGCGGCTGCCAAACAGGCAGGCGCAATGGTTGGCTTTGACTTGGCACATGCCGCCGGCAACGTGCCGCTGCGCCTGCATGAGTGGGGGGCCGATTTCGCCGTTTGGTGTACCTACAAATACCTCAACTCAGGGCCGGGCGGCACTTCGGGCGTGTTCGTACACGAACGGCACGCCAACAGCCCCGACCTTCCGCGATTTGCCGGCTGGTGGGGCTACCGCGAAGAAACCCGCTTTCTCATGCAAAAAGGCTTTCAACCCATGTATGGTGCCGACGGATGGCAACTGAGTTGCGGGCAAATACTGCCATTTGCCGCCCATCGCGCATCGCTGGAAATATTTGACCGCGCAGGTATGGATAAGTTGCGCCAAAAAAGCATGAAGCTCACCGCATTTCTTGCGTATTTATTACAACAGATAAATGAGCAAGCCGGTGAAGAATCCGTGCGCATCATTACCCCTGCCGACCCTCGGCATCGTGGCTGTCAATTGTCGTTAATAATAGCCAAAGACGGCAAAAAAACCTTCCAAAAGCTGATTGAAGCGGGAGTTGTTTGCGATTGGCGCGAACCGGACGTTATTCGGGTAGCACCTGCGCCACTCTATAACACGTTTGAAGAAGTGTGGCAGTTTACTTCTATTTTAGCAAAAATTATTACATCAGATACCGTACCTGCACAAGCAATCTGAGCAGGAAAAAATATTCTGCATTTCCGATTTCAGTTTTTTTTGGTTTAATTTTACCTATGCAATTCCGCAAACCATGAGTTGGAAAGAAGAAAATAATCAGTTGCAGAAAACGTTCCTTTTTAAGGATTTCGTGGAAGCTTTCGGCTTTATGGCAAAAGTGGCGCTCATTGCCGAAAAAATGAACCACCACCCCAATTGGTACAATGTGTACAATCGGGTGGAAATCAGCCTGAGCACACATGATGCCGGCAACACAGTAACCCCAAAAGACAGAGACTTGGCACAAGCAATTGATGCTTTACTTACATAATTTTTTGACTGTTCTGAGTGTGTGAAAAGGGAAGCGGCAAGCCCTACGCTTGCTACTCATAACGCATAACTTCT
Organism: Rhodoflexus caldus; assembly: GCF_021206925.1. Classification (NCBI taxonomy): domain Bacteria; kingdom Pseudomonadati; phylum Bacteroidota; class Cytophagia; order Cytophagales; family Thermoflexibacteraceae; genus Rhodoflexus; species Rhodoflexus caldus. The sequence continues at coordinate 21,316 of NZ_JAJPRF010000015.1, forward strand.
AACTTTTGTGAGCCGTATGGTGCAGACAGAACAATTACAAGACGAACTTAGAAGCGCCCTTAAAGAGGTATTCGGGTACAGCCAGTTCAGGGGTAATCAGGAAGCCATCATCCGCAACCTGATGAGTGGCAAAAACACCTTTGTGATTATGCCCACAGGTGCGGGCAAATCGCTGTGCTACCAACTGCCGGCCATTGTGATGCCCGGCACCGCCATCGTTATTTCACCACTGATAGCCCTGATGAAAAATCAGGTAGACCAGCTCAATGCCTTTGGAGTCAATGCACAGTTCCTCAATTCCACACTGACCAAGTCGGAACTGAACCGGGTAAAGAAAGAAACACTCAACGGGCAGGTCAAACTCCTGTATGTTGCTCCCGAATCGCTCACTAAGGACGATAATATCGCCTTTTTGAAAGACGCAAAAATATCGTTTGTGGCAGTAGATGAGGCGCACTGTATCTCGGAATGGGGGCACGACTTCCGTCCGGAGTACCGCCGCATTAAAACCATCGTAGACCAGATTGGCAACTTCCCCATTATTGCGCTCACTGCCACCGCTACCCCCAAAGTTCAGGCAGACATTCAGAAAAACCTGCACATGGAGGAAGCCGATATTTTCAAGTCTTCTTTCAACCGCACCAACCTGCACTATGAAGTGCGTCCCAAAATAGACGCACAAAAGCAACTGATTCGCTTCATTAAGAACCATAAAGGCAAATCGGGCATTGTGTATTGCCTGAGCCGCAAAAAGGTAGAAGAAATAGCCGAACTGCTGACCGTAAACGACATTAAGGCGCTGCCCTACCATGCAGGATTGGATGCCGACGTGCGCATCAAAAATCAAGATGCCTTTTTGAATGAGGATGTGGACGTGGTAGTGGCAACCATTGCCTTTGGCATGGGTATAGACAAACCCGATGTGCGATTTGTAGTTCACTACGATACGCCCAAGTCACTGGAAGGCTACTATCAGGAAACCGGACGCGCCGGACGCGATGGTTTGGAAGGTTTCTGCCTGATGTTCTACAGCCCCGAAGACATCACCAAATTAGAAAAGTTCAATAAAGACAAAAGCGTAACCGAGCGCGAAAACGCCAAGTTGCTGCTCAGCGAAATGGCTGCCTATGCCGAAAGCTCCGTTTGTCGCCGCAGGCAACTGCTGCACTACTTTGGCGAGGTTTACAACGACAACCTGTGTAAAGAAGGCGGTGGCTGCGACAACTGCAACTTGCCCAAAGAAAAATCGTTTGAAGCCAAAGAATGGTTGTTGCTACTACTGCAAACCGTACATGAAACAGGGCAGCGCTTTGGTGCAGACCATTTGATTAACATCCTTCGCGGCACAACCGAACAATATGTGCTTAGCTACGGACACGAAAAACTGCCCGTATTCAAGAAAGGCGAAGCACTTACCGAACAGGAGTGGAAAAGCATTATCCGTCAGGCAATGCTCTACGGCTATTTAGACAAAGACTTAGAGAATCTCCTCAGCTTCAAAATCAGCGAAAAGGGCTATGCCTTCATGGAGCGCCCCACACCGGTAACTTTCACCAAAGACCACGACTACACCGGCGCAGAAACAGAACTGATTGCCGATGATTCGGAAAATGCCGCACACGGTGGTGCGTATGACGAAACCCTCTACGAAATGCTGCGCAACCTGCGCAGAAAGGTAGCCAGACAGAAAAATCTGCCGCCCTATGTCATTTTTCAAGAGCCTTCGCTGGAAGAAATGGCAACTACCTACCCCACTACTATCCAAGAACTGGCACAGGTAAACGGCGTAGGATTAAGCAAAGCGCAGAAATTCGGCAAGCCGTTCGTAGACATGATTGCCAACTACGTAGCGGAAAACGATATTACAACCGCCGCCGATGTGGTTGTCAAATCAACGGTGAATAAGTCCAAAACCAAGATTTTCATCATCCAGCAAATAGACCGTAAGGTAGATTTGGAAGAAATTGCGGAAGCCAAAAATCTCAGCCTTGCCGAGGTGATAGAGGAAATAGAACACATCTGCTACTCGGGAACTAAACTCAATTTGGACTACTATATAGACCAAATGCTGGAAGAGGATGCCCAAGAAGCTATTTATGACTACTTCCTCCATGCTGAAACCGACAACATCAAGGTGGCACTACAAGCGCTTGACGATGAATTTACCGAAGAGGAACTGCGCCTAATGCGAATCAAATTCTTATCGGAGTTAGCGATGTAGCCTTGCAACCTGTCCAAAGCGATACTTTCTCTATCCGATTGCCCCTTTTTGAAGGGCCGTTTGACCTGCTTTTGTTTTTCATAGAGCGGGATGAGTTGGATATTTACGATATCCCGATAGCCAAAATTACGGCAGACTTTCTGGACTATCTGCACCAATTAGAGCAGATTAACATGGATGTGGCAGGCGATTTTATGGTAGTAGCCGCTACGCTGATGCGCATCAAGGCCAAAATGCTGTTGCCGCGCCCCGAGCTCGACGAAAAAGGGCAGGAAATAGACCCTCGCGAGGAACTCGTCCGCCACCTGTTGGAATACAAAAAGTACAAGTCGGTTGTCGGCGAGTTCGCACAACGCGAAGAAGAACGCTTGGCCATGGAACCGCGCGGCAACCTTGCCGCCGAGTTGCTGGAAATTGCCGAATCGCAGGGCGTAGAAGCCGAACTACAAAACATAGACCTATACAAACTGCTGCGCGTTTATGAAAAAGTAATGCGTCGGTTTACACTGGAACAACAAAAACCCGTACATCGGATTGTGCCTTACCCCTACACGGTGGAAGGGCAAAAAGAAGTGGTGCGATTGTGGATAAAAGAAGCGCGTTATCTTACCTTTACGGAACTGATAGAGCGACAGCCGCAAAAAGTGGTCGTCATTTTTAATTTTTTGGCTATCTTGGAACTGCTCCAAGCCGGAGAAATCGGCATCCGCTTGGGTGAAGGTTACAACGATTTTATGATTATCAACCCCGAACCGGAGCGGGTTGTTTAAACTGCGTAGCAACAATCGCAAGCCCCTTATGCAACAAGACCAGGAAAAAATCCTCAAATCCATTAACCCTTCCAAAGTTATTTTACCCATTCTTATTGGTTTGGGCGTGGCAATTTACATGTTCATTACCAATGTGGACATCAACGCCGTGCGCACGCATATACAGGAGGCAAATATTGTGTGGATTTTAGTGGCAGTGTTGGTGCTTTTCATCCGCGATGCGGGCTATGTCTGGCGGATTCGCTACCTGACCAATCAAGAGTTAAGCTGGAAATCGAGCATCTACACGGTTCTTTTGTGGGAGTTTGCCTCTGCCGTAACGCCATCGGCAGTAGGAGGAACGGCCGTTGCCGTGTTTATCATCAATCGTGAAGGCATCAAGTTCGGCAAGTCGCTGGCCTATGTAATGCTCACTGCGCTGTTAGATAACTCTTTCTTCATTTTGGCTGCACCCATTGCATTGCTGCTTTCACAAGGCGATGTGTTCCCCGTAGCAGCGGAAGGCGGCATCGGGTTGTTTGGCTCAGGTCTGCGCGCTACTTTCTGGATTAGCTATGCACTGATTGCTATTTACACCTCATTTTTTGCTTGGGGGCTGTTTTTTAAACCACACGGCTTCCGCTGGCTGATTACCCGCATTACCTCTTTCGGTTTCCTGCGGCGCTTTCGCCGTTCGGCCAAAGAAATCGGCGATGAAGTAATTATTGCTTCCGAAGAAATGAAAGGCAAAGATGTGCGCTATTGGGCTAATGCCATTGTATCAACCATTTTCGTATGGTCGGCGCGCTACCTGATGGTAAACTGCCTGCTGGCAGCATTCGCAAGCCTGACTTGGGAAAATCATCTGCTCGTATTTGCCCGCCATATCGTTATGTGGGTAATTATGCTCATTTCGCCTACGCCGGGCAGCAGCGGCACGGCAGAACTATCATTTGACTTTTTCTTTGGGCAATACATCGGCGGCTTTGGTGTAGCGCTGGCACTTTTCTGGCGACTCTATACCTACTACCCATACCTTTTTGTTGGTGTGGTTATTTTACCGCGCTGGCTTCGTCGGGTGCTGGCAAGATAGCCGATGCAGGGCATAAACTGTCCTACAACCCTGAAAAGTATGCTACGTTTTTATCCAGATACTTCATACCATGATGAAACGTCTTATCGTTAGTTTGCTGCTTGCCCTGCCCGCAGCGGCAATGGCACAAAGCACTCTTGTACCTTACAACCAAGACTACCAGCATTTGGTAGAACGCTATGAAATTAAGCGAGGCAAGTTCTCCGAAAACCTGATGCTGTCCATCAAACTGTTGGAGCGGCGCGGCGTGGCAGCCCTTGCCGACAGCATCCTGAAAGAAAACCGATTCACACTCAATAAAATTGACCGATTCAACATTTCCTACTTGCTCAACGACAACTCCGAATGGGCAGATTCGGTCAATGACAAAAGCAAGCGCCCCGTGCTGGGTACTTTTTACAAATACACGCCCGACCTTTACCGCGTAGATGTCAAAGATTTTAACCTACATATCAACCCTGTACTGCATGTAGGTATGGGCGTGGCTACTGGTTCGGAAAATCGTCCTTTTCTTAACACCCGTGGTGCGGAAATGCGCGGATTAATTGCCAATCGCGTAGGTTTTTACACCTATCTGGCCGATAACATCATGTTATTCCCTAATTATGTGATGGACTACATCGGCAGAAACAACGCTGTTCCGGGTGAAGGTTTTTGGAAAACCCGCACCGAATCGGGCGTGCTGGATAATACCGGCGTTGCCGTACTCACTGCCCGCGGCTATGTCAGTTTTGATATCCTGAAAAACATCATGTCGTTCCAAATGGGGCACGACAAGCAATTCTATGGCAACGGATACCGTTCGCTCATTCTTTCCGATTTTGCCGCTAATGCACTGTTCGCCAAATTCAATACACGTATCTGGAAAGTCAATTACACCAATTCCTACATGCAACTTACGGCAGATGCCGTAGGCACTAATCGCGTGTATCCGAAAAAATACGCCGTGTTTCACCATCTGGGCATCAACATCACCGACAACCTGAATGTCGGCCTGTTTGAGTCGGTGGTTTACGGGCGACGCGACGGCTACAAGAACGATACTTTTGACCTCTCCTACCTCAACCCCATCATTTTCTACCGGTGGGTAGAGCAACAGGTCGGCAGTGCGGATAACTCCATCATCGGTTTTGACTGGCGCTGGAATTTCCTGAAACAATTCCAACTCTATGGACAGTTTGTGCTGGATGAGTTTAAACTCTCCGAAGTGCGCGCAGGCAACGGCTGGTGGGGCAATAAAAACGGCTTACAGGCAGGTATCAAATACATTGATGCGCTGGGCATCAAAAATCTGGATTTGCAGGCCGAGTACAACGCTGTGCGTCCTTATACCTACTCTCACTTTATTGATGAATCGCTGTCTAACCATGCCCACTTCAATCAGGCGTTGGCGCATCCGCTGGGGGCTAACTTCCGCGAGTTTATCGGGATTGCTCGTTATCAGCCTATTCCGCGCCTGATGCTTACGGGTAAAATGATATATGCTAAGCAAGGATTGGACGGCGCGGGCGAAAACTGGGGCAGCAATATTCTGTTAGACAATACCACACGCCAACAGGAATACGGCAATAAAATAGGGCAGGGTATCGCTACCACGCTGCTCTTTGGCGATTTTACCGCTTCTTATCAACTCAAACACAACCTGTTTATTGATTTTAAACAAGTGATTCGCCGCCTGCAAAGCGACGATGCGGCACGCAACAGCAATATCAGTTTTACTTCGCTGGCCATACGCCTCAATATTGCACAGCGCCTGCACGAGTTTTAATGCTATCGCGCTTCTTCAATCGGGAAGGCAATGCGCAGCGTTTCCCATTTGACGGCTACCTCACCCTTACCGGGTGCAAGGGGTTTTACTTCATAAGTTAGCCGCTGGATGGTATCGGGCATAACAGTTGGCTTGACTTTGAAGCGAAGCACGTCTTCCTCGGTTTTGTACTCATCGGTCAGGTGCTGATTCCAACGCTCGTTGAGAATCACTGTCCATTCGTCGGGTGCGGGGATAGTGAAAATGGCATAAGTGCCTGCTTTTACCAACTGCCCGTTGATTTTCATGGCACGTTCAAAGTTAATGGCCGTGGCATTGTGCGCCCCCGTTACCCAAACCTGATGGTACGGCACAAGTCCGCCCCAGATGATGCGCCCCCGAACGGCAGGCGAATGATAGCGAACGGCTACGACTGTTTCACCAATTCGCCCCGATGCTTCGCGTTGCGGGCTGCCTTTGATGGTATCTTTTTCGTAAGGGTTTGCTATTGGGTCTTTGTTTTCTATCTTGAAGGAAATGACCTTGGGTTCGCGCTTGTTTTCCTGCGAACTGCAAGCCGCAAAAAAGAGTATCAAAGTGAAAAGGCAGGTTGAAAGGGTAGTTTTTCTCATAACCAAATTTACTGAATTTGCCGCTCTATTGTTTCAGAAAATCCAGCAATTGCTGCATGGCGCGGGCGCGGTGGCTGATTTGCGTTTTCAGGGCGACGGGCATTTCACCGAAGGTTAGGTGGTAGCCGTCGGGTTGGAAGATGGGGTCATAGCCGAAGCCGTTGCTGCCCCGCGGCGCATCGGTGATGTTGCCCGTAATGATGCCCGTAAAGGTGTGCAGGCTGCCATCGGACTGCACAAGAGCAATAACGGTTTTGAACTGCGCCCGGCGGTCGGTGATGCCTTGCAGTTGTTGCAGTACCAATTCGTAGTTGGCTTTAAAATCGCGCGAAGCCCCCGCATAATAGGCCGAATGTACGCCCGGTGCGCCGTTCAGTGCTGCTACTTCCAAGCCGCTGTCGTCGGCAAAGCAGGGGATGCGGTAATGTTCCCATACGTAGCGGGCTTTGTAGGCGGCGTTTCCTTCAATGGTTGCTTCCGGTTCGGGGATTTCTTCGGTGCAACCGATTTCGTCCAGTGTCAATAAGCGAAAATTGCCGCCTAATTGAGCGGCAATTTCTTCGCGTTTATGTGCGTTGCGCGTGGCAAAGCAAAGCTCTTGTATCATTGCTGACGCGTTAGGTTAAGTACCTCAATATCAAATTGCAAAATGGCATTGGGCGGAATTTCTCCCAGACTGCGCGAACCATAGGCCAGATTGGAAGGGATAATCAGTGTGCCGCGCTCGCCTGCACGCATCAGTTGCAAACCTTCCGTCCAACCTGCAATTACTTGCGTGCGCCCAATGCGCACACCAAAAGGCTGATTGCGGAAACGGCTGCTGTCAAATACTTTGCCGTAAAGTACGTTGCCGGTATAATGCACCGTAACAGAATCGCCGGAGCGTGCTCTTTCACCCACACCTACAATCTGCGGAATGTAAACCAAACCGGAAGCCGTGCGCTGAAAATTGGTAATTCTGTTTTCTGCCAGCCAGTCAGTAATAATGCGTGCCTCCCGCTCGCGCTGTGCCTCTGCATTCAGTGTACTTTGCTTCTTACATGCGCCCAGAATGATAACCAATCCCAGAAAGAGTGTGAAACGAACAATGTTTTGCATGATTCTTATCAATAACAGAATGGGCAAATTTATACCGAAAAACCCGATTCGCCATAAAGCAAAAAACGCTTGCATAAGCTATGCAAGCGTTTTGCGGAATGGACGGGACTCGAACCCGCGACCTCCTGCGTGACAGGCAGGCATTCTAACCGGCTGAACTACCACTCCGTTGTCCTTTTGACACCACAAAAGTAGAACACCACATTCATTCCTGCAATACCCTTTCCTAAAAAATTACAGATTTTTTTCAGAGACTGCCTTCCCACGATTCATCAGCGGACGAATTTCACGTATGAAAATCAGACCTGTGAAGGCTGCCGAGAGTGCGATGTTAAGCAATTGATTCATGACAAAACTTTGTAAATCAATTGCTTGTACACTGTAAACAACTGCTGTTCCTGCGGCGGTGTAGAGTAGGGCAGGTTTCCAACGGTAGGGAATGGGGTAAAACTTTTGCCCGTAGTAAAGGCAGGCAGCACTCATCGCGGCATAGCAAATCAGGTGCATCAGTGCTGCGCCCATGTAGCCCATCAGGGGAATGAGCAGGTAGTTGCCCGCAACGGTAACGGCAGCCCCCAGAATGGCAAACCATGTGCCGTAGTAGGTGCGGTCGGTAATTTTGAACCAAACCGTCAGGTTATAGTAAACGCCCAATAGACAGTTGGCCAGCAAAAGTACAGGCACAACTGCCAAACCTTCCCTGTAAGCCGCACTGCCCAGCAACAGGTATTGCACCCAATCAATATTTGCCCCGATGCCTACGTACATCAGCAAGCAGGCAAGGATGAAGTAGTGCATCACGCGGGCGAAGAGTTCAGGCGAGTTTTTATCGGCAGCCTGTGCGAAAAAGAACGGTTCGGCGGCATAGCGGAACGCCTGCACCGCCAGCGTAATAAAAACGCCGAACTTGAAACAGGCACTGTAAATGCCGATAGCCCCGTCGGTAGTGATGCCTGCATAGAAGCCTTCGGGCAGCAGCCATTTGAGCATTTGTCGGTCTATGACTTCGTTTACGATGCCCGCCAGCCCCATGAACAGCAGCGGATAGGCATAGCGCAACATGGGCTTTAAAGTTTGCCACTGCCATTGCAGGCGAAAACCTTTGAATACGAAAGCAAAAGCTGGCAACTGCGCCGCATTGGCAATCAGGTTGGCAAGGAAGATGTAGCCCACCGCGTATTCGGGTTTAAAAATCAATTGCGCAAAATCTTGCATGAACAGGAAACTTTCCCCTGCGGCAGCCTTGCGGCAAACGTAGAGGAAGAAAAAGTTCAGCCCCACGTAGAGGAAAATACTGCCCAATTTGAGCGAGGCAAACAGTACGGGGCGACCTTCTAACCGCAAGCGGGCAAAGGGAATGGCTACCAGCGCATCAATGGCAAAAAGCAGGGCGAAAAGGCGCACGTACAGCCCCAAATCGGGGTACTGAATCAGTGCTGCCGCTTCGTCGGCAAAAAGCCAAAGCAGCCCCGAACCGAGGAAAGCAACCGCTGCAACCGCCGTAACCGATTGGTTGAAATAGCTTTGCAACTGCTGCCGTTCGCGAGTAGCAAAGCGAAAAAAAGCGGTTTCCATGCCGAACGTATAAACGACATTAAAAAATGCGGCATAGGCATAAAAAACCGAATTGATACCGTATTCGCCCGGGTCGGTGAAAACGGCGGTATGGAAAGGCACCATCAGTACGCTGTTCACCGCCCGCCCGACGATGCTGCTGATGCCGTAAATAGCGGTTTGAGAACCGAGTTTTTTCAGAAGTCCCAATGCAATTGTAATTTGAGCCAAAAATACAGCAATCGCACATGCAAACCATTGCCCTGATTCATATTCGCCGTGCCGATGCCGAAGATGCCGCCTTGTTGGCTCATGCAGGGCGCACTTCGTTTTACCATGCCTTTGCCGACACGAGCGATGCGGCAGACATGGCGGACTATTTGGAAAAAGCCTTCAATGAAGCGCAGGTAGCCGCCGAGCTTGCCGATGCGGATAATTATTTTTTCATCATGGAAACCGTGCAGGGCGAAGTTGCGGGCTATGCCAAGCTGATTGCCGACAAACGGCACGAATCGCTGCCCGAAGGCGGTAACTGGTGGAAATTACAGCGGTTTTACCTCATGCCCGACTTCATTGGTTCGGGCATTGCCGCCATCCTGATGGACGAACTCAAAGAGTTCATCACCGCCAAAGGAGCAAGTGGCATGTGGCTGGCAACTTGGACGGAAAACAAACGTGCCATTCGCTTTTATGAAAAGTGCGGCTTCACCATTTGCGGCAACGACCAATTCGTGATGGGCAAGAGCATCACCTGCGATTATGTGATGAGGTGGGGGTGGGGAGTTAGCTAAGTGGGTAATTAAAATGACTTTATGAAAACCCGCTCAGTTAGGGATGGTATAGAAGCCTGTTAGCCGTCTTGGACGCGAACAATGCTTTCAACAAAATTAACACTTCATTTTGCACAATTACAAAAATATGTATACCTGTTGGCTTGAGAGACCCGCCGACGATGATATTTTTATGCTAATTTTGGTTATACATGGGAACATATCATTACCACCGATTTCTTGACGAAGCAGGCGATACTACGTTTTTTGGCAAAGGCAAAATCCCGATTATCGGTCAGGAAGGCGTAAGCAAGGTGTTTATTTTGGGAATGCTTCATATTAAGCAGGATTTACAAAAAGTACGGCAAGAAATCATTATACTGCAACAACAGATTGAGCAAAGCCGCTATTACCAAAGCGTACCAAGCGTCATCAAAAGAGTGCAACAAGGTGGCTTTTATTTTCATGCTAAAGACGATATTCCCGAAATCCGAAAAGATTTTTTTGATTACATCTTGCAATTGGACATTAGTTTTCAGGCAGTTGCAGCCCGAAAAATCGTTAGCCTATTTGAAAAAAAGCACAACGGGAAAGAAGCGGAATTTTATGCCGATTTGCTGTCTCATTTGCTGAAAGACAAATTGCAAAAACAAGGACGTTTAGTACTCAATATCGCTGAAAGGGGCAGCAGTACCCACCATGCCAACTTGGAAAAAGGTTTGCAAAAAGCCGAAGAACGACACAAGAAAAAATTTCCCGACAAGGCAAAAACAACAAAAGTTAACTTTACGGTACACAAATTCAGGCATGAACCCCTATTAGCTGTTGCGGATTACTTGTGTTGGGCAATTCAACGAGTATTTGAAAAAGGCGAAATGCGTTACTATGACTATGTGCTTGAAAAAATTTCGTTGGTTGTAGATTTATACGACAGTACCAAATATGAAAAGGGGGGCAACTACTACACGCCCAAAAATCCGCTGACATCAGCCAATAAAATAAGTTAGCCCTCTGACACCCTGAGAAGGATACCCTTCGCCGGAATGAACCCGTATTTCAAGTGCAGCCGACTAACATGCTACAAATATACAAAACGGCAAAAACAATTCCAATCCCTACCAGCCGCTGAAAGCCCCGTGAGCGGATGGGTTTTGAAAACCGCTGACGAGATGATTCATTAAAAAAACAAAAGAGGCATTGAGCCAATGCCTCTTTTAGTCCTCATCATTTCTAACCAAAACTATAATTTTCAATCACTTTCGGGCGAACTGCGGAAAAGCGTTCAAGCCTTTTAGCTGATACAAAAGTATTTTTTATTCAAATACCAAATTTTCAGATTCGGTTAGCTGCCGTTTTTTGGGGGTGAACTGCAAAAAACAGTCGGTAAACGGCAAGTGAACACATTGTTACAATTCGGTTTTGACGTCGAACTTCTCTAAATAGTCTGCTACGCGGCGCACGAACATACCGCCTAATGCCCCGTCTATAATGCGGTGGTCGTAGGAGTGCGACAGGAACATCATATGGCGGATACCGATGAAATCGCCCTGCTCGGTTTCAATCACGGCAGGTTTTTTCACAATTGCACCTACCGAAAGGATAGCTACTTGCGGCTGCATGATAATCGGGGTGCCGAGCATATTGCCAAACGAACCGATGTTAGAAACCGTGTAAGTGCCGCCGCTCAAATCGTCGGGGGTGAGTTTGTTTTCGCGGGCGCGTTTTGCCAAATCGTTCACGCGGTAAGCCATGCCGCGCAGATTGAGTTGGTCGGCATTTTTAATGACGGGCACAATCAGGTTGCCGCTGGGTAGGGCTACCGCCATACCGATGTTGATATCTTTCTTCACAATGATGTTGTCGCCGTCAATAGATGAGTTAATCATCGGGAAGTCGCGCAGGGCTTTGGCTACTGCCCAGAGGAAAATCGGGGTATAGGTCAGGGTTTGCCCTTCGCGCTCTTTGAATGCACGCACGTGGGCATTGCGCCAATTGACAATGTTGGTAACATCGGCTTCCACAAAAGAGGTAACGTGTGGCGAAATGCGCTTAGAATCCACCATGCGCTGGGCAATCATCTTGCGCATTCTGTCCATTTCAATAATTTCCACGTTGCCGCTTACGGAGGTCGCAGGTTTTACTTGTTCTAACGGACGCTCTTGGGGCGTAGTAACAGGTTTTTCTTGTTCTTTGACAGGCTGCGCAACAGGTGCAGCGGCAACGGCAGGCTGTTGTTTGCGCTGTTCCAAATAAGCCAACATATCGTTTTTGGTTACTCTGCCGTCTTTTCCCGTGCCGGGGATGCGGTCTAACTCTTGCATGGAAATATTTTCGGCACGTGCCATGTTCAGCACCAGCGGGGAGTAGAAACGACCGGACGGAGCGGCAACTTCCTCAACCTGAGAGGATGCTACTGCCGTTACGGCAGGTGCTGCTGTCTGCGTGGGGGCAGCCGTTGTTTGTGCAGGTTGGCTTACGGGAGCGTTAGGGGCATCCTCTTCGGTTTCAATCAGGGCAATCGGTTTGCCGATTTGTACTACCTGACCTACTTCGGCCAGAATTTCCTTCAATATACCCGCATGGGTAGAAGGGATTTCGGTATCTACTTTGTCGGTTGCTACCTCCAATACCGCTTCGTCTTGTGCGATGCGGTCGCCGGGCTTTTTGAGCCAGTTGAGGATTGTGCCTTCCATTACGCTTTCGCCCATTTTGGGCATAACCATTTCTATCAGCGCCATAATGAATATGTGTTGTGTGGATGTTGCCTGTTCAAAAGTCGTGGCAAAGATAGTGTATAATGACTTGAACAGCAGGTTTAGCTAAGAGAAAGTACATCATCCCTGTTTTTGTACTCTTTGCGGCAAAACATTGCGTTCTTTGCAGTAAAAAAACAGCCGCATACATGAGTCGCAAAACGCTGATTGTGATAGGCGGGCCGACGGCATCGGGCAAAACCGCCGCTGCCATTGCGCTGGCCAAACATTTTGACACGGAAATAATTTCAGCCGATGCGCGGCAGTTCTACCGTCAGATGTCTATTGGCACTGCCAAACCTACGCCCGAAGAGTTGGCTGCTGCACCGCACCATTTGGTCGGGCATCTGGAAGTTTGGCAGCCCTACAATGCCGGAGCGTTTGAACGCGATGCGCTGCAAATTCTGGATGAGATTTTTGCCAAAAAAGATTTTGCCATTGCCGTAGGCGGTTCGGGGCTGTACTTGCGCACGCTTTGCTTCGGCATTGATAACATGCCTGCCGTGCCTGCCGAAATCCGCGAGCGCACCGATGCATTATTGCAGGAAAAAGGCTTGCCTTTTTTGTTGGAAGAACTGCAACACTACGACGCAACCTATTACAACGAGGTGGACAAAGCCAACCCCGCACGGGTGAAGCGGGCAATGGAAATTATCTATGCCACAGGGCAGCCTTATTCTTCCTTTCGCAAAAAACAGCCGACCGAACGGCCTTTCCGTTCGGTTTGGATAGGTTTAGACCTGCCGCGCGAGCAACTCTACGAGCGCATCAACCGCCGCGTGGAGCTGATGATGGAGCAGGGACTGGAAGAAGAAGTTCGCGCATTGTTGCCTTACAGGCACTGCAACGCATTGCAAACCGTTGGCTACACCGAAACTTTTGATTATTTGGATGGAAAAACAACACTTGCAGAAGCGGTAGCACTGATTCAGCAACACACGCGCAACTATGCCAAACGCCAACTGACTTGGTTCAGGCGCGAGCCTGTGCAATGGTTTGCCCCTGATGATATTGCAGGCATGGTTCAGTATATCAACACGCAAGCAAAATAAATCAGCAAAAACGCATCATTCGCAACAGGCCGTTTGCTTGTGCAATACGGTTTAACTTGCTCAAATGCTCAACCCTGCAAACAAAAAGTGCAAAAGCGCAAGATTTGCCAAGCGAACTTTTGTAAGTTATTTTAAATCAGGCACTTAAATAGCAGTCGTGCTATGGCTGATGGTATTTCTTGAAAAACCAAAGTTTTAAGAGGTCAGCCGTTGCCACATAGGCAGCTACTATCAATAGCATAGCCCCAAGCACGGGCATAGGCAAAGGAATCATGCCAATATCTTGGGCAAAAGGCATGTAGGGCATAACAATGGTTAGCACAAGCGAAACAGCACTCAAAATAAGCAGCAATTTGCCCGGTGTGCTTTGCAAAAAACTTTTGTGAGTGCGGATGATGAATAGGATAAATAATTCCGTCAGTGTGGACTCCACAAACCAACCGGTTTGGAACTCCGACTCATTTGCCCGCAAATGAAAGTATAGTGTTAAAAAAGTAATCAAGTCAAACAATGAACTGTGCAAACCGAACAAGACCATGTAGTCGCGAATGAGTTTTAAATTCCATTTGCCCGGCTTGATAATCTGTTCTTCATCCACATTGTCGGTACTTATGGCAAGAAAGGGGAAGTCGGAGATAAAATTAATCAGCAGTATTTGCTTGGGAAGCATCGGCAAAAACGGCAAAATCAGCGAGGCAGCGGCCACACTGCACATGTTGCCAAAAGTAGAGCCTGTATTGATATAGATGTATTTGAGCGTATTGGCAAAAGTTTTTCGCCCTTCTCTGATGCCATCGGTAAGTACGGTCAGGTTATTTTCCATCAGCACAAAATCGGCGGCTTCTTTGGCTACATCTACGGCGTTATCTACCGATATACCCACATCTGCCGCATTAATGGCGGACACATCGTTGATACCGTCGCCCATGTAGGCAACCGTGTAATGCTGCTTCAAAGCCCATATGATGCGCTCTTTTTGCTGTGGTTCTACTTCGGCAAATACGTGCGTGTCTTTTGCAAGATGTGCCAATGCTTCGGGGCTGGTGCTGAGCATTTCTGCACCTGTGATAACTTTCGGGCTGCTGATGCCGATTTTTTTGGCGATGGATGCTGCCACGTTTTTGTTGTCGCCTGTGATAATCTTTAATTGTACATGCAGTTGGTTCAGGCCGTCTATTGTTTTGGCAATCCCCGATTTAACAGGGTCATTCAACAAAATGAAGCCTGCAAAAATCATGTCTGTTTCCTGTTCCTTTGAAATAGTAGCCGTATCGGTAGCTATGGTTTTATAGCATATCGCAATAGCGCGAAGACCTTCTGTTCCATACTGGGCGAATTGCGCTTCCAATGCCTGTTGGTGGAGTGCAATATCGGCTATTTCGTCGCTGTTTAACCTGATTTTGGAACAAATGCTGATGATTTGTCGGAAAGCCCCTTTACTAATCAGCAGGTGCTCTTGTTCGGTTCTCACGGCAACGCTCAGTCTTTTGCGGATGAAATCATAAGGAATTTCGCCAATTTTATTGACGTGCTCATCAGTAAAACCATCCATCTGCCTGAGCGCATTGTCTATCGGGTTGGCATAACCGGTTTCAAAAAAGGCATTCCAAAAAGCCAGTTTTCGGACAAATTCACTTTTCTGACCTTCCCCGTTAATGATGCTTTCTACCCTGATGACACCTTCGGTAATTGTTCCTGTTTTGTCGGTACAGAGCAAATTAACTTCGCCGAGGTTTTGGATGGAATTGAGTTTTTTTACAATCACCTTTTTTTCCAGCAGCCTTTTTGCGCCTGCACTCATGGCAATGGTCGTAACGGCGGGCAGTAACTCCGGTGCCATGCCTACGGCCAGCGCCAGTGCAAAAAGTGCGGAGTCAATAATAGGCTTTTGGTTGATTACGTTGATAACCAGAATGAAAACCGATAAAACCAGCGTGATTTTCATCAGCAGGAAACCAAAATCTTTGATGCCTTTTTCAAAAGCGGTTTCTACGGAGGCCGACGAACGCAAAGCCATATTGCCAAATATGGTATTATCGCCGGTTTGAATAACTAAGGCTTTGGCACTGCCGCTGATAATGCTGGTTCCTTCCCAAAGGCAGTTGGTGCGTTTGGCAAGCACTGCCTGTTTTTCTATGATACCGGCCTCTTTCCTTACCGGATAAGACTCGCCGGTTAAGGCGGATTCGTTGGCGTGTAATTCGTTGGACTCCATAATCAGGCAGTCGGCAGGCAGCATGTCCCCCGCTTTGAGAAGAAGCACATCACCGGGCACAACTCGTTCGGCATGAATTTCCTGCGGTATGCCATCGCGCAGAACGGTTGCTTTGATAGAAATCAGCAATTGCAGTTTTTCAACAATTTTGCCTGCATTCCGTTCCTGAAAGAAACTCAGCAGCCCCGACGAAACAACAATGAACAGAATGATGAACACATCGGACATATCGCCCAGAAAGGCAGAGATGACAATTGCTCCGATGAGCAGCAACATTAGCGGGCTTTTAAACTGACTGATAAAAAGCAACAGGTCTTTGTGAAAGGCCGATTTGCCTTTTACCCGTATGCCTGTTTCGGCCAGCCTTTGGTCGGCAGCTTTTTGTGAAAGGCCTTCGGCAGAGCTATTGAGTTGCCGGAGCCAATAGCTGATATCATCATTCCAAAACGGGCGCGTTGTTGTCGGCATCAATTGCTACTGTTTTCGGTTGCTGCTTACGGGCATTGTATTTTGAAAAGTCATCAGCCTATGCGCTCAAATATCTGCACCGTGCGCTGGGTGTTGTAGATGGAAATAAACTGCTTGTCATCGGTAAAAAACTCTGTTGCAAGGTCTATCCGCTCGTGGCCGCCGAATTCGTGTTCGTCGGAGGTCAGCACGATGCGGTATTTGCCATGCCGCGGCACCCAGAATTTGTAGTCGGGAACGGAAGCCGTCGGGTGGAAATTGAACACGAAAATCACCCCGCCTTTTTCAAAACAAATGGTTTGGTTGGTGCGGTCTTCGTTGAGCAGGTGCGTTTGCAAACCGGGTTGCAGCAGATTGTACCGCGTTACGAGTGCAATCATGGCGCGGTCAAAAGCCAGCAGGTATTCGTAGCGAAGCAGCCCGTTATCGGCGAGGCTCCACTGGCGGCGGGCGTATTTGTAGCTCCAATTGTTGCCTTCGCGCGGGAAATCAATCCACTCGGGATGTCCGAACTCGTTCCCCATAAAATTCAGGTAGCCTTCGCCGCCCAAAGCAATGGTAAACATCCGAATCATTTTGTGCAAGGCAATGCCTCTGTCCACTGCCAAACTGGGTATATTTTTGGCCATGCTGAAATACATCTCCTTGTCCATCAGGCGGAAGGCAATGGTTTTATCGCCCACTAATGCTTGGTCGTGCGATTCGCAATAGGCAACGGTACGCTCGTCTTTGCGGCGGTTGAGCATAGTATAATACATCTGCACAACGTCCCACTGCTCGTCGGTTTGGTCTTTGAGCAGTTTAATCCAGTAGTCGGGGATGCCCATACCCAGCCGATAGTCAAAGCCAATGCCGCCGCCTTCAATGGGGAAACCCAGCCCGGGCATTCCGCTTACGTCTTCGGCAATGGTGATTGCCCAAGGTTTGATGTGGTGGGTCAGGTAGTTGGCCAATTGCAAATAAGTAACCGCGTCTTTGTCCACCGCTTCGGTGAAATAATCGGCATAGCTGTTGAAAGCTACGTGCCCGTGGTGAACGTAGAGCATAGAGGTTACGCCGTCAAAGCGGAAGCCGTCAAAATCGAACTCCTCGAGCCAATAGCGCACATTGGACAGCAGAAATTGCAGCACTTCCCATTTGCCGTAATTGAACAGTTTGGAGTCCCAGTCGGGGTGCTCGCCGCGCCCACCCGCATGGAAATACTGATACTCCGTGCCATCCCAAAAATTCAGCCCTTCCAGAATATTTTTTACGGCATGAGAGTGTACCAAATCCATAATGACCAGAAGGCCGGCCTCGTGCGCTTTTTCTATGAGGTATTTCAAATCTTCGGGCGTTCCGAAACGCGAAGAGGGGGCAAAAAAACTGGACACATGGTAGCCAAACGAGCCATAGTAAGGATGTTCGGCCACAGCCATCAACTGAATGGCATTGTATCCGGCTTTTTGGATACGCGGCAGAATAAAATCGGCAAACTCGCGGTAAGTACCCAAGCCTTCGCGCTCCTGCGCCATCCCTACGTGTGCTTCGTAGATAAGCAAAGGCGTTTTTCCCGCTTTGATATCGCTTGCCAATTGCTCTACGGACGCTTTGGGGGCGGCTGTACTTTCATCGTTGCTGCTTTGCTGAACAGGCGGATGCCAAACCTGTGCGGCAAAATCTTTGGTGGTTTCATCCTGCACCACGCGGCGGATATATGCCGGAATCCGTTCCACTTCTCCTATCGCCGACTTCACCAGCACTTTGAACAAGCTGCCATGCTTCCATTGCTCTGCGTAAGTGGCATCATCCAAAAATATTTCCCAAATGCCGTCCGGTTCTTTCTTTTTTAGCGGGTGCGATGTGCGATTCCAGTTGTTAAAATCGCCAATCAGGAAAAGTGCCTCTGCTGCCGGTGCCCATTCGCGATAGTACCAACCTTTGGCAGTTGCATCATAGGTGATGCCTAATTGCTCATGCGCTCCGGCAAAGTCATACAAACTGCCGTAAACCTCCTCCAATCGGAAGAGAAGCTCGTGGAAACGCATAAAACGCTCGGTCAAGTGGCGGTTAAAAGGTGCAAGCCACGAATCCTGCTGTACAATGCGCAAATATTTACGGGTAGCTGTTTTCATAAGAAGGTGCGGTTCGTCATGGGTAGCTAACATACAAAAAAAGGAGAATTTTATGGGGTAAATGCAAAGTGTTGGAACATTAATGTGCAAGCATGTGTGGTTTCCTACGGTTACACACCCGTTGCCTGTACCTGCAAAGAATGTTCTTCCCCCCAACCGCATGAAGGCGGTACAAAATGTGCTACATTTGTAAGAACGCTATTACTTAAATTCCGACATCATGATTAAACACAATCGCTTTCGGCTGTTGTCCCTGTTGATTGCTTTTCAGGGACTGAGCCTGTTTGCTTGGGCGCAAAGCGTACAAACTTACAGCGCCACCATTACGCAGGATGACCTGAAAAAACACCTGACCTACATTGCCTCCGATGAATTGGAAGGGCGCGACACCGGCTCTAAGGGTATCCGACTGGCAGCGGATTATGTGGTGAAACATTTCAAAGAATGGGGACTTACAGGGCCTGTGGCAAGCAACGCCGCCAACAGTTTTCTGCAACCCGTGCCGCTGCAAACTACGCGCTTTGAAACTACGCTTAGCATTAAGGGCAAAAATCTGGAACCCTTCAAAGACTATATTTTCATTAACAGCGGCATTGCAACAGGCAAGGCCAAAACCGACATCGTATTCGGCGGCTACGGCATTGACGATGAGGCATATTCGGATTTCCGCAATACGAAGTTGGACGTAAAAGACAAAGCCGTCGTCATTTTGAACGATGAACCGCGCAATGCCGAAGGCAAATACCTGATTTCGGGAACGGACAAACCTTCCGAAAAATGGAACATGAACGCCCGCATGGAACTGCTGCGCAACAAAGGCGCAAAGTACGTGCTGATTGCCATTCCTGATGAAACCTTCAACCGCTATGCCGGTATGATGAAAGCCTCTGCCGAACGCGGCAGCCTTGGTTTGGCAGGTGCTGCCCCGCGTCCTGCGCGTATGGCCGGCGATATGATTGTACCGATGTCGGGAGTTGCCGCATTGGTAGGTGCCAATCAGGCAGATTTTGAAACCCGCATGAAGGCGGCACAAAATCAATCCCTTGCCGGAACGATGAAGACCAAACTCAAAGCCGATATCAAAAAAGTACAAACGCAGATTTTCTGCAACAATGTGCTGGGCTTTGTAGAAGGCACCGATAAAAAAGACGAAGTCATCATACTTTCTGCCCATTACGACCACGTAGGCATCCAAAACGGCAAAATAATGAACGGTGCAGACGACGATGGCTCGGGAGTAGTTGCCGTGATGGAAATGGCAGAAGCCTTTGCCAAAGCCAAAGCCGACGGTAATGCACCTCGCCGCAGTGTGCTGTTCCTACTCGTAACGGCAGAAGAAAAAGGGCTGCTGGGTTCGCAGTACTACGCCGACCAAAACCCGATTTTCCCGCTTGCCAATACAGTTGCCGACTTGAACATTGACATGATTGGCCGCATGGACGATAAGTACAAAGACAATCCTAACTATGTCTATGTCATCGGGTCTGACCGCCTCTCTACCGACCTGCACAATATTGGCGAAGAGGTAAACAAAAAATACTTCTCTGACCTGAAGTTAGACTATACTTACAACGACCCGAACGACCCCAATCGGTTCTACTTCCGTTCCGACCACTATAACTTTGCCAAGCACGGCATTCCGTCCATGTTCTACTTCAACGGTGTTCATGCGGACTATCACCAGCCAACCGATGATGTGGAAAAAATCCACTTCGGTAAATTGGAGAAAATTACACGCTATATTTTCTCCACGGCATGGGAAATTGCCAATCGGGAGGAGCGTTTGGTAGTAGATAAAAAACAATAGCAGAATTTTTTACCATGCAGAGGCGTAACACGACGCGCCTCTGCATGTATGGTCAATTAAAACTAAACTACAATTCATGGAAAAAGTCCTCATCACCGGTGCAGCCGGGTTTCTGGGTTCGCATTTGTGCGACCGCTTCATCAAAGAAGGCTACCATGTCATCGGCATGGATAATCTGCTGACGGGTAACTTAGACAACATTGCACACCTGTTTCCGCTCAAAAATTTTGAATATTATCATCACGACGTAACCAAGTTTGTCCACATACCCGGCGACTTGCGCTACATCCTCCATTTTGCTTCTCCTGCAAGCCCGATTGACTATCTCAAAATGCCGATTCAGACCATGAAAGTAGGGTCTATCGGCACAATGAACCTGCTGGGGCTTGCCAAGGACAAAGGCGCTCGCATTCTGGTAGCTTCTACCTCCGAAATTTACGGCGACCCCGACGTGCACCCACAACCCGAAGAGTACTGGGGCAATGTGAATCCCATCGGGCCGCGCGGTGTTTACGATGAGGCCAAGCGCTTCATGGAAGCCATTACGATGGCCTATCATAATTTCCACGGCGTAGATACGCGCATTGTTCGCATTTTCAATACCTACGGGCCGCGCATGAGGTTAGATGACGGTCGCGCTTTGCCTGCGTTTATGAGCCAAGCACTTCGCGGCGAAGACATCACCGTTTTCGGCGACGGCAGCCAGACTCGTTCGTTCTGCTATGTGGACGATTTGATTGAAGGCATCTACCGCCTGCTAATGAGCGACTATCACCTGCCCGTGAACATCGGCAACCCCAATGAAATCAGCATCAGGCAGTTTGCCGAAGAGATTATTGCGCTGACAGGAACTAACCAAAAGATTGTTTATAAACCACTGCCGCAGGACGACCCCAAACAGCGCCGCCCGAACATTGACAAGGCAAGGCAGTTTCTAGGATGGGAGCCCAAAGTGGGCAGAGCAGAAGGTTTGAAAATCACTTACGAGTATTTCAAAAATAAAATCCAACAACGATAGATGAATGCATACAGCATAGCTGCCCTGCCTGCCAAAGAGTTTATACCCGGCTTTTGGGGGCGCATGATTCACACCGAACACGCCACCCTTGCCTATTGGGAAATTGTAGGCGACAGCGTACTGCCCCTTCATTCGCACCCGCATGAGCAAACCGTTAATATGCTGGAAGGCGAATTTGAAATGACCATCGGCGGCGAAACCCGCGTGCTGAAAGCAGGGGAGGTGGTAGTGATATCCGGTAATGTACCTCATTCGGGCAGAGCAACAGGGCAACCTTGCAAAATCTTAGACGTATTTTGTCCGCGAAGAGAGGATTACCAATAAAACAGATGAGACCTGACAGGTTGGGGAAACCTGTCAGGTCTATTTTACAGACATCATCAACCTATGCAAGCCAGTAACTTTCAAAGCCATGTATTGCTGATAGACTGCCCCGACCAACAAGGTTTGGTGCACAAAATCACAGGCGTTTTGTACCATCACCACCTCAATATTTTGCGCAACGACGAGTTTGTGGAGCGCACAACAGGGCATTTTTATATGCGTACCGAATTTTCGGGTGAACTGAATGCCGAAAAAGTAGCTTATGGTCTGCGCGGTATCCTGCCCGATGAAGCCAATATCCGGTTGGAAAGCGTCCACGCCAAGCGGGTGGTATTGCTGGCAACCAAAGAGCATCACTGCCTCAGCGACCTATTAGTGCGCAATATGTATCAGGATTTACACATGAACGTGCAGGCAGTAATTGCCAACCACGAACACCTGCGCCCGCTGGTAGAAAAATTTGGTATTCCGTTTATCTGTGTGTCGCATGAGGGGCTATCCCGCGAAGCGCACGAAGAGGCAGTTTTGGCAGCCATTGAGCCATTCAACCCTGAGTTTTTGGTGTTGGCAAAGTACATGCGCGTGCTGACCCCTGCCTTTACTCGCCGTTTTCCGAATCGGATTATCAATATTCACCACTCGTTTTTGCCTGCTTTTATTGGCGCAAATCCTTACAAACAGGCTTTTGAACGCGGGGTGAAAATCATAGGCGCAACGGCACATTTTGTCAATGACAATTTGGACGAAGGGCCGATTATCATGCAAGATGTCATCCACGTTGACCACAGCAAAACGGCGGCAGACATGGCAAGGGCAGGCCGCGATGTAGAAAAAATTGTGCTGGCGCGCGCCCTCAAATTAGTATTTGAAGACCGCGTATTTGTCCGCAACAACAAAACGGTGATTTTTGAGTGAGTATATGTAGAGAGGTAGCATAGGATTGACCTGAATGAGAAACTATACATTGGGGGAATTTGTGAGAATAAATAAAACAAAAAAAATATGTATAACGAAAACAACTTTCTGAAAGCCCTTTCACAAGCATTTGAAAACTACTTGAAATTCGGTGCGAGAAGCACAGAAAAACTAAAACCTATTCATCTGTTTTTGGCAAATACTTTACAAACTATTTTCGGGCAAGACTATGAAACGCATTATTTAGGCGAAAACTCAAAAGAATTTACCGTAGAAGGCAAATATTATCCCAAAGATATTGATATTACCGTTACGCACAACGGAAAACCTATTTTCTGTTTGGGCTTGAAGTTCGTAACGTCAAATTACAAGCAAAATGCTAACAATTATTTTGAAGGTATGATGGGCGAAACCGCTAATATTCAACGTCAAAATATACCTTATGCACAAGTAATTGTATTTCGCCATGAAACACCTTACTACAAAAAAGGATTAGACGAGCAGAAAGACAAAACACCCTTTAAAATTGAAGTCATCAATCAAAAAGACCTTAGCAAATACGTGAATTTAGTATTTGACACACAGCAAGCCCACCGACCTTTTGCTATTGGCATTTTGTTGGTAGAAATCAACGAAACTACTTGCGAAGTCAAAAAAATTGAGCCAAATTCTGTTTTAGATAGTAATTTTGCGGAACTTTTAAAGGCAAAGTTATCAATGGAAAACCTCTTTACTGAAATACAAGCATTTAGGACTTATCTTAAAACAAATAAGATAAAGTAATAAGCGTTGGTTTTTCTCCGTAGTATCCTTCAAACCTTTCTTCAAAAAGCTGAAGGGTTACTTGTAAAATTAAATCGTCATGATTATTACCAATTAGAGTTTGTTCTACGGTTTCAACATCTACATTACATATTTTGGCTATTTGCTTGGTAGTTCCCAAAGGCATAAAACTTATGATTTTACACATTACATCTCTACTTAGGATACTTTTGTAGTAAGTTGTCGGAAAGTGAATTAAATCGGATATAGTTTGCATAAAATTTAATTTTTGAAGTGAATTATGCTGCAATATACAAAAAAATAATAAAAAAATTATGGCTTCGCTGACTAAAACTTACGATAATCAAAAACTATTAGGGCAAGTTTATACGCCCCGTTTTGTGGTAGAAAAAATATTGAATGATATTGGTTTTGATAATCCAAATAGTTTAGGAAAGACAATTTTAGACCCCTCATGTGGGGACGGACGTTTTTTGGTGGTGGTAGCCGAGAAAATTATTGAACTTTCCCCAAAAGAGAATTTACAAAAGAACTTAGAAAAAATTTACGGCTGGGATATTGATGAACAAGCCATTGCGTATTGCCTTGAAAATTTGAATGAATTGATAAAACCTTTGGATATACAAGTGAATTGGAACATTCAAGTTTGCAATTCGTTGAAAAAAATTATTGAGTTTGACACGCAAAAGTTTGATTTTATTATAGGCAATCCGCCCTATATTCGCATACAGCATTTGGAAGAAGCTGAACGAATTTTTTTACAAAATTTTTATAAATTTTGTAAAAGTGGTTCTACCGATACCTACATTGCTTTTTATGAATTGTGCAATTTTTTGTTAGAAAAAAATGGAGTTTGCGGACTAATTACACCTAATACATTTTTTTATAGTGAAACTGCCAAGTTTATGCGTGCCTACTTTGCCAATAAACAAAGCATAACAAAAATCACTAATTATGCTGATATTCAATTATTTGACAACGCTACTACGTATAGTGCCATTACTATTTTTGGTAGACAATCTAATGAAAGTTTTATTTTTGAACAAGCTAAAAATCCTAAAGAATTTGAAATAAGGGAGATAAGTTTTGAAGAAATCAAAAATCAAAAAATTTGGCAGTTGAGCACTAATCCAAATGTAGAGCAAGACGGTGTAAAATTGAAAGATATTTGTAATATTCATGTGGGTATTACTACCCTTTGCGATAAAGCCTATATTTTTTCAGTCGAAGAAATTGAAAATGACTCTGATTTTGTATTGGCAAAAACACATTTTAAAGGTTTGGTAAAGATAGAAAAGGCAATCTTGAAACCCATAATCAAAGCCTCAAAACTAAAAAGCAGTGCAGACGAAATTAATCAGTACATTTTATTTCCTTACCAAAAAGTGAATGGAAAACACAAAATCATACCCGAAGAAACTCTGAAAGCTGTATACCCTTTGGCATATAGCTATCTTTTAAGTGTAAAAGATGAATTGGATAAAAGAGATAATGGGAAACCTAATCCGGTAGCATGGTATGCCTTCGGCAGAAGTCAGGGATTAGATACGAGTTTTGGCAAGAAAATTTTATTTTCACCAATCAATAATAAGCCCAATTTCATTTTGGTAGAAAATGAAGAAACCACATTTTATTCGGGTTATTGTATCAAATATCAAGGCGACTATGGGTTTTTGTTAGAGCAACTGAATTCGCAACGATTAGCAGATTTCATTGCAGTTTCAAGCCGCGATTTTCGTGGCGGTTGGAAAGCCTATAATAAAAAAGCCTTGGAAGAGTTTACAATAATAGGATACCAAGAAAACAAATCAAGTGAGGAACAACTAACAAATGTACCTAATAAAGGCTTATCGGGAAGCGGAGCAAAAGTACTTGCCTTAAATTTTGGTGCTTAGCTCTTGTTGATGTAAGGTGCAGCATGTTCAACTACTATCTTTACCCGGCCACACATAAGCGCAAATGGTGCAACCTTTGCAACAGAATAATAGTTAGTCAATGGAAGGCCGAGTTGTGCCTATTTTTGCAGTAAAATCCGCTTTATGAATCGTATCCTGTTCCGCCTTGCTTCTCTCGTGGTTATATGCTGCGCATCGCTTGGATGCTCCATCACGGGTGTGCGTGCCCAGCAATTGCCCCATCAGGACAGTGTGGAAATGCTGCTGACCAACATTGCCATTCAGGTAGAGTGTACGCAGGCCATCAACGATATGTACAATTTCAAGTTCCGGCAGGCAGAAAGTATTTTCCGTTGGTTGCGGCGTACCTATCCCGAACATCCGCTGCCCTACTTTCTGATGGGTTTGAGCCAATGGTGGCGCATCATGCCCAATCCTGACAATACGCAATACGACGACCGTTTTCTGGCTTATTTGGACAGTGCCATAGAAAAAGGCGAAAAATTGTTAGACAACGGCAGACCCAAGCAGAAAATAGAAGCAGCTTTCTTTTTGGCTGGTGCATGGGGATTTAAGGGTAGGCTCTATTCTGACCGCAAACAATGGACAAAGGCCACTTTTGCAGGCAAACGCGCCCTGAAATACATGGAGCTGGCTGCCGACCAGAATGACCTCAGCCCCGAGCTGCTCTTTGGCGATGGGTTGTATAACTATTATTCCATCTGGGTGCCTGAAAATTACCCCATTTTAAGGCCTGTACTTTGGTTTT
Source organism: Rhodoflexus caldus (assembly GCF_021206925.1). Classification (NCBI taxonomy): domain Bacteria; kingdom Pseudomonadati; phylum Bacteroidota; class Cytophagia; order Cytophagales; family Thermoflexibacteraceae; genus Rhodoflexus; species Rhodoflexus caldus. Next base: position 47,293 of record NZ_JAJPRF010000015.1, read on the forward strand.
TTAAAAAGGGCGACAAAGCACTGGGTATTGCTCAATTGGAAAAAGTAGTGGCAGAGGCATTCTATACCAAAACAGAGGCCATGAACTTTCTTATGCGCATATACGGCGATGAGAGTATGCCCGACAAGGCCTTTGAAACTGCCCGCTACCTGCATACAACTTTCCCCGATAATCCGTATTTTCACCGCTACTACGCGCGGCTGCTCTACCAGCGCGGGCAATTCTACGAACTGGAAAGCGTTGCCAAAAGCATCATAGACAAAATTGACAACGGCGAAACAGGTTATGAGGAGGTCAGCGGGCGCTATGCAAGTTTCTATCTGGCGCATTTGTACCGCGTTGCCTACCGCGACAAAGCCCGTTCAAAGCAATATTATGAGCGCACGGTAGAGTTTTCCGAAAAGGCTAAAGCATACGAAGCGGGCTACTATTTGTATGCGCTTTCCGAACTGGCGCAAATGGCAGATGCGGAAAAAAATATTTTACAGGCAAAAAAGTATTATGAAAAAATCATAGACCATGCCGAGAAGAAACATCCGACCTACAAAGAAGCCAAAGCCTACTTGCAAAAACACCGCAAAGTAAAATAAGCCATGCAGCCGCCTGTACTATACGACAACCACAACCGCCCGATTACCTACGTCAGGCTGGCTGTTACCGACCGCTGCAACTTGCGGTGCTTCTACTGTATGCCTGAGCACGGTATTCAGTATCTGCCTAAAAAAGAACTCCTTAGCTACGAGGAAATGCTGCGGCTTGCAGCATTGCTGGCGCGCATGGGCATCAGCAAAGTGCGTATCACGGGCGGTGAGCCCTTCGTGCGCCGCGACCTGATGCCTTTTTTAGAACGCCTGTCGCAGACTGAAGGCATCCGAAAAATTACGCTGACTACCAACGGCGTATTGACCGCACCACACGTGCCGGCATTGGCAAAAATGGGGATTGATTCGGTCAATTTGAGCATAGACAGTTTAGACCGTGCACGATTTGCCCGCATCGCTCGCCGTGATGAACTGCCGCGTGTGATGGAAACGCTGCACAGCCTGCTGCAACACGGCATCCGAACCAAGCTGAACGCCGTTGTGATGGATGGGCAAAACACGGAAGACATTATCCCGCTGGCGACCTTTGCCCGCGACCACGCGGTAGATGTGCGATTCATTGAGGAAATGCCCTTCAACGGCGAAGGCGCTCATGCCCCTGTGCTGGTTTGGCATCATCGCAAAATTCTGACAACGCTGCAAGAGGCTTTCCCCGACATTGAGAAAATCCCTGACGAGCCTTTCAGCACGTCTATGAACTATCGCATTCCGGGTTTTCAGGGAAACATCGGGATTATTGCCGCTTTCAGCCGTACTTTTTGCGGCATGTGCAACCGCATCCGCATTACGGCACAGGGTACGCTGAAAACCTGCCTTTATGACGATGGCGTACTCAACGTCCGCGACCTGCTGCGCCAATATCCGCACGACGATGCACCCGTAGAAGCAGCCTTGCGCCGAGCTTTCAGCCAACGCCCCAAAGATGGCTTTGAGGCAGAACGCAACCGCAGCAATCACTTGCCTGTAAGCGAGTCCATGTCCACCATTGGGGGATGAAATCAAATAACAACTAAAATGGAAGCAGAAATATTATCGGCACAAAGCCGAAAAAATAAGTTTGGACAATATTTTACACCTGAAGCAGTTGCCGAATTTATGATAGATATGGCGCATATAACGCCGACATCTAAAATTTTAGAGCCTTCATGCGGTGAGGGTGTCTTTCTCAAATTATTACAGGAGAAAGGCTTTCAGGATATAACAGCTTATGAAATAGATAAGGATTTAGCTACAGAATTTCCTTTTGTCAATTATGAAAGTTTTGTTGCAGCAAAGATTAGCGAAAAGTTTGACTTAATTATAGGGAATCCGCCTTATATCCGATGGAAAAATTTGGAAGAAGAGCTGAAAGCAGAGCTTGCAGTAAATCCGCTTTGGAACCGATATTTTAATTCACTCTGCGATTATCTGTATATTTTCATACTCAAATCAATTGAATTGCTGAATGAAAACGGACAACTGATATTTATTTGTCCTGAATATTGGATGAATACGACACATTCCGTTTCTCTGCGAAATTATATGATTCAAAATGGCTGTTTTGAAGAAATATATCATTTTAATGAAACCCCGATTTTTGATAAAGTTACCGTATCGGTTGTAATTTTCAAGTTTGTAAAAACAAAGAAAAAAGACAAAAAAATTAAAGTAACAAAATTTTATGCCAACCGAAAACTAACCAAGGAAACACTGGAAAATTTAAAGAAAAAAAATAGTATTGAAGATGCTGTTTATTTAGAAATTTCACAATTTAAAATTAATGAACGTTGGCTATTGGCAACAGACGAAGTAAAAAACGAACTGCAAAAGATAGAAACTGCCTGCCGAAAGCCGCCTATGAATCTGTCATTGAGTTTATTTGAAAGCGAAAAACCGGTATATTATACAATCGGTGAATTTTGTGATATTGGCAATGGATTGGTAAGCGGCTTGGATAAAGCATTTCAAATAAGTGAGCATATAGATGAGTGCCATTTTACGAAGTATGAAAAGGCTGCTACAATTCATGTAGTGAAGGCAAAAGATTTGAAGCCTTTCTATGCAAACAAAACAACAAAGTATATATTTGTTGGAGATATTGCTTCGGAAGATAAATTACAGGAGCTTTACCCTAATTTCTATTCTCATTTACAACCGTATAAGATTGATTTAACAAAACGTTATCAATATAATCGTAAAATCAATTATTGGGAATGGGTTTTTCTGCGAAATATTAGTCTGTTTAATAGACCCGAAAAACGCATCTTTGTACCTTGCAAAGAACGTATTTCCAACAAAAATCACTTTCGCTTTGCATTAGTCAATGAGGGTGTTTTTCCTACACAGGATGTTACGGCGATTTTCAAAAAAACGACTACTCAGGAAAGCGTAGAATATATTCTGGCTTATCTGAATCATCCTGCCATATTTAACTGGCTGAAATACAATGGAATCATCAAGGGCAATATTGTAGAGTTTTCAGAAAAGCCTATTGCAAGTATTCCATTTAGGAAAATTAATTGGCATGATTCCCGCGAAGTTCAACTGCATGAAAAGATAACTTCTCTTACACAGAACTTTTTATCTGAAAGAAATCATGGCTTGCTGAAAGAAATTAATAATTTGTTTATCCAACTTCTGGATATATGAAAGTTCGCTACACTGAATTAGCTGAAAAGTTGAGAGGTATATCTATACCCAAACCTCTGTCGGGAAATATAGCAGGACATGCAGCAGGTGAACCTTTTGATAAGCATGTTTATCATATGATTAAAGAGCAACTGCCTGCAAATACATTCAGGCAATATGAATACCTGAATGACTTATTCAGAAAAAATCCTGCAACAATTGGTTATGAAGCAAGGCAAGCTTTATTTGATTCGCCAACAGTTATGTTTTTACTGAGCCGCGGTAAAAACGCTACCGATAAGTGGAGTGTTGAAAATCCTTTTGACGAAAAACAAAATGACACGGCAGATATTCTGGTGGTAAAAGACGGATTTTATGAAATTATTGATGTAAAAACTCGCAACATATCAAAATCTGCCCAGCCGCCTAATATTATTTCAGCTTTTAAGTTGGCACAATTTTGTGGTAAAATGATTGACAATCAAGAGTTTGATAACTTTACCATCAATTATATTGAAATAGACTGGGAACTTGAAAATGAACAATTGGTTTGTCGGGATGTTCACTTTGCCTGTCTGTTCAAGACCTTACCTGATACGCTTTACATCAACTGGGCAGCAGCTATGCAAATACAATTTCATGTATCCGATTTAGAGCAAAACTTTGAAGGGTCTATGGAAGAATGGGCGCGAGCTTATTTAAAACATTTTGTTAATCAGGCCAATAAACGGGCTGCCGATATGATTGAGCGGTTTGTAAAACCTTTTGAGAAATACCTGTAATATTAGTGCTAATGAAAATAGTTTTATTATTATGGGGTGTTTGTTTACAACTATCCGCCGCAGCGCAAATTCCCGATAGCGTGCTGACAGAGCCGCGTCGCCATGCCGAATGGTGGTTGCAGCGTTTTCCGACGGTGGACTTGCCACGTGATACTTTGCACGGCATTTTGCCCCATGCTGTTTTTGGCTATGAGGCAGGCACAATCAACTGGCAGCCTTTGCAATTGCCTAAACAGGTGTACCGCATCACGGGAGTAGATATTGTGTTCAGCCTGTATCCCAAAGACATCCGCAAGTGGGATATTAACTACTATGAGCTACTTGCAGCAAGGATTAAGTCGGTGTTGCAGCGTTTTCCGAAGTTGAACCGCCCTAATGTACAGTGGCGAGCCGTGCGACAAACGGCAGCCAATAACCGCACACAAGCAGCGGCATTGTTCCACGGTGTGGTTTTTCATGTGGAACTGAAACCACCCGACACTTCGCATTTGGCATGGGAACGGGCTGAGGCAGTCCTGCAAAGGCAACAGCTGCGCGACCGTATCTCCCGATTCTATCGCCGCCCTGACTATACGGAAACAGTCGTCCGCGACTTCTTCAGCGAACATGAACGGCTTGCAGGCAGCGTTATTGTGATGGATTGGACGGGTAGTATGTATCCCTACGGCATAGATGTGATTTTGCAACAATTTTTTGCCAAAGAAGAGGAAAGCGCCACTGCTTTTGTATTTTTCAATGACGGCGGCAATGCGCCTCCCGCAAGTAAAAAGATAGGCAAAACGGGCGGCATTTACCACGCTAACCCCCGCGATATGGAAGAGGTGTATCGCATGATGCGCAAAGTAGCAGAGGACGGCAATGGTGTAGATACCCCCGAAAATGATATAGAGGCACTGATAGCTGCCGAGCAAAAATACCCTTCGGCAGCCCGCCGCTATCTCATTGCCGATAACCGTTCGCCCGTGCGCGACCTGCGCCTGATGACGCAACTCACCCAACCCGTAGATGTGATTTTGTGCAACACTAATTTTAACTTGTTTGGTAAAAAATTTCGGCTAATCAATTCCGACTATGTGCGGCTGACTGCTGCCAATGGCGGCCATCTTTATGCAGACGGCATACCTGAACCTCTCAGCGCCGACTGGGAAAAACTGCCGCGCCTGACAGTAGAACGACATTCTTTTTATGTCATCGGGGAAGATTTCAACCTGCAAATTCCGCAGAGCATCACCCTGTTGTTTGACCAAAATGGTATCACAGTTTCGCAGCGCGATATTGATTTTCAACCGCAGGAAATAAGTAAAATGATTGGCTTCAACGAGGAAAACTTCCCCGATATTATCAAACTCAACGAACTGCTGACCGAAAAAGGGAAGCGAAAACCAAGTAAAAAAGCACTGCAACACGCCGACAAGATGCAGACAAAGAAAAAGGCACAGTGAAAAAGCAATCAATACGAAATGTCGTCTTCTACTTCCAGCACTTCCAGAATGGCAGCGATTTCGTCAAAATCTTTCAGGCCGGGCTTAATTTCAAATCCGCCTTGCAGTGCGATTCCGTAGGGCTGGATAGCTGCCAGTTGTTCACTGACCGCCTCAGCCTGAAACGGCAAACCAAGTACCACACGGTATTTTTCGCAGATGGCGTGCAGCGCTGTTCGTATTTCGGCAGTATTGGGATTTAGGTTGCCCTCTAACAGGAAAAACACTGCGGAATTTTGGCAATCGGCCATTACGGCAGCAGCATTTTGCAGGTCTGCAACCGTATCAACGGTCAAGCGCAAAATGAGTGGCAAGCCATAGCTGCTTAATGAGTGCAGTTTTTTGGGCGCATCGGTTTGCAGGTAGTGCAGCGGATAATCAGCAATATTTTCCGGTAAATCCCGAGTGCCCAATTCGCCGATAAATTCTACACCGGCGAGCCAACCTGCTATTTCGGTTACTTTGGCCGGCGGCAGGTAAGCTGCTGCAGCCTCATCTAAGCAAAAACCCACCCATTGTACGCCCATGCCCGCGCAGTAGCGTGCATCGCTTAGGTTATTTACACCGCTTATTTTGACAGGTAGTCGCAATCCCATACCGCTGATAAGTTAAATTTCCGCAAAGTTGCCTCTTCCAAGCATTGGATTCTATAATTTTGCAAAAAAAAATCCTTGCCTTGAAGCGGTTAATTGCCATTTTATTTTGTCTTTCGCTCCTTGCGGAAGGGTGTATGCCTTCGGCTAATCATTCACAAGAGGGCAGGCAGACTATGTATTTTTCCGTTGCAGCGGCAATAGACCAACAGGCGGAGTTGCTGACTTCGCGCCGTGCCAAAAGCCTGAAAATTTTGCAGGCAGGCAATGCAAAGCCCGATACACTTGCGCCGCAGGCAGCAGACTGGCCGCAGGAGTTGCAATTGTTCAAAGAGGCAGACATTAACAAGCCCGCATGGGCAGGGGAATACGAAGTGCGTAAAACTGCCGAAAAAATTACGTATACAGCCAAAAAAAATTCGCAACCCGTGCAGTTGTTAGTCATTTCCGGTACGCCTGAAAACCCCGACTACATAGAGGCATATTTGTCGCAAGCCAATCTTTTGTACCATACCGGCAAGCATCTGCAAATGCATTTTAAAGACGGCGTGTTGTCGGCCTATCGGATGGAGGGCTACCAAAAAACCTTTTTTTCCGATACCACCCGCTACTTGCTGGCAGCTACTGTTCATTAAACTTTCATCACTTCAATCCATCTAATCTGTATTATGGCTTCTACTCTGAAAAGTCTCAGCACATTTTCCAATAAGAACTTGAGCGGCGTTGCTGACCGCAAGTTTGCCATTGTTGTGGCCGAATGGAACAGCGAAGTAACCGAACGGCTCTACAACGGCGCATACAGCACCTTGCTGCATGCGGGTGTACGTGAGGAAAACATCATCCGCAAAGATGTGCCCGGCAGTTTTGAGTTGAGCCTTGGTGCGCAGTATATGGCACAGTGGAAAGATATTGATGCGGTTATCTGCTTGGGCTGTGTGATTAAGGGCGAAACGCCGCATTTTGATTTCATCTGTCAGGCCGTAGCCCATGGCATCACCGAAGTAGGGCTGAAATATAACAAGCCTGTTGTTTTTGGTGTTATCACCACATTGAACTTGGAGCAGGCGCTCGACCGCGCGGGCGGTAAACATGGCAACAAAGGCGACGAAGCTGCCGCCACAGCCATTAAAATGTTAAACTTCTAATCTAACCCTTGGGGGTACTCCTGTCGCATGTGGGAAAAAATAGCGGACATTGTCCTGAAATACCGTCTTGTCTTTATTGTATTGCTGCTCACGATAACCGCCTTTATGGGCTATCAGGCGCGCAAAGTTGAAATGTCCTACGATTTTGTCAAGGTGGTGCCACAGGATGACCCTGAAATGCTTTTTTTCAAGGATTTTCTGCAAACTTTCGGCGAAGACGGCAACCTTTTCATTATTGGCCTAAAAGATAGCGCCTTGTATCGCTACGATAACTTTCGCCGCTTTCAGGAACTTGCCACTAAAATTCAGGCGCTGGAAGGTATCAATCAGGTGATTTCGTTGCCTACTTTGCAGGATATTCAGAAGAATGAAGCCGCCAAGCGGTTTGAAGTAAAGCCCATTTTTGACCCTGCCCCGCGCAATCAGGAAGAATTGGACAGCCTTTTGAAGCAGGCGCAACTTATTAAGTTTTACGAAGGGCAAATCTGGAACCACGACAACGGCGCTACGATGATAGTAGCCGCATTGAAGCGCGAGATTCTGGGCACATCGGCGCGCGAAAAGTTGGTGCTGGAAATGATTCGCTTGGCAGGGGAGTTTTCTGCCGAAACAGGTATTCAAACCCATTACAGCGGTATTCCCTACATCCGAACCGTGGTGGCCAAAAGTGTAAAGCAGGAACTGAATATTTTCCTGATACTTTCGCTCATCGTAACATTAGTGGTCATGTACCTGTTTTTCCGTTCGGTTGCACCGGTACTTTTTTCCGTTATACTCATCGGGATTGTCGTTGTGTGGACGCTTGGAACGCTGGGAATTTTGGGCTACAAAATTACCATGCTGACAGGGCTGTTGCCCCCTATTTTGGTCGTTATCGGCATACCCAATTGCGTGTATTTGCTCACCAAGTACCATCAGGAATATATCCACACACACAATCAGCAGTTGGCGCTTAAAAACATCATCAAAAAAATTGGGATTGTAGCACTGATTACCAACACTACCACAGCCATTGGCTTTTTGGTACTGCTGACAGTTGATATCTCCATCCTGCGCGAGTTTGGAACGGTAGCCGCCATCAACATCGCCAACACATTTGTTATCAGCCTGATTTTCATTCCGGCGGTGTTTTCCTATCTGCCGCCGCCTTCGCTGCGTAACACGCGCCATTTGGAGCGCCGCAACATGCAGCGCATTTTAGACCTGTTTATTCTCATTGCCGATAAGCACCGCGCCAAAGTATATGCTGTTTGCTTGGTGTTGGTGGCGCTCTCCGTGGTTGGTATGCTGCGTATCCGCGCAGTTTCCTACATGGTGGACGACTTGCCCGAAGACAGCATGGTAATAAAAGACTTGGCATTTTTTGAAGCCAACTTTGCCGGTATTATGCCGCTGGAAATTGTGATAGATACGGGTAAGCCCAAAGCCAACCGCGACCTGAAACGCCTGCGCAAAATAGCATTGCTGGAAGATTCGCTGCGTACCTTGCCCTACGTTTCGCCGCCGCTTTCTATGGTTACTTTCGTAAAAGCTGCCAATCAGGCATTGGGAACGGTCAAAATTGAAGAAACCTATGCACTGCCGACCCAATCGGGCGAACTGCTGACCATTGAACGCTACACGCGCGGGCAAAAAGGGCAAGCCGGAGAACTTGCCAGAAGTTTTGCCGATACAACAGGGCAACGCTTGCGCATTTCGCTCAAAGTGGCCGACATCGGTTCGCTGCGTACCGATTCGCTCATGAAAGCCGCCATTTTGCCGCGAATAGACAGCGTTTTGGCAGGTACGGAAATGAAAGCCCACGTAACAGGCACGACCCTGCTTTTCCTGAAAGGAAACGATTACTTGATTGCCAACATGCGCCAAAGTCTTTTTATGGCCATCGGGCTTATCGGGGTTATCATAGGGATGTTGTTTAAAAACATCCGCATCATGCTGATTACGATTGCCAGCAACCTGTTGCCTATTTTGATGACGGCAGGCATGATGGGCTTCCTTGGTATCGCATTGAAGCCAAGCACCGCATTGATTTTCAGTATTGCCTTTGGCATTGCCGTAGATGATGCCGTACATTACCTTTCCCGCTATCGTCAGGCGCTTAAACTGACAGGGTTTAACGTGGCCGAAAGTGTTCGCATAGCCATTCAGGAAACAGGTATCAGCATGATGTACACCTCCATTGTACTTTTTGCAGGCTTCATCATCTTTACATGGTCAGACTTTGGCGCTACGCAGGCACTGGGAGCGCTCACGTCTTCCACCTTGATTGTGGCCATGGTTACCAACCTTGTGCTACTGCCTTGCCTGCTCCATACATTCAGCAAAGGCAAAGAAGACCAAGCCGACCAAGACGAAGTAGCCGAAGAAATAGACGCATACATAGACGACAAAGGTTAATTCCGTAACTTTGGAAAAAACAAACTCATTTTTATGCTTGCCACACTTTCCAGTTCAGAGCTGATTGCATTAGAAGACCGTTACGGTGCTCACAACTACCATCCGATTCCCGTAGTGCTTGCCCGCGGCGAACGGGTGTACCTGTGGGATGTTGAAGGCCGTCGCTATTTTGATTTTCTTTCTGCGTACAGTGCCGTTAATCAAGGGCATTGCCATCCGCGCATCATTCAGGCATTAGTTGAACAAGCGCAAACGCTCACACTCACTTCGCGTGCTTTCTACAACGACAAACTCGGCCCTTATGAGCAGTTCATCACCGAATTTTTTGGGTACGACCGCGTGCTGCCAATGAACACAGGCGTGGAAGGCGGAGAAACTGCCATTAAAATTTGCCGCAAGTGGGGATACGAAGTGAAGGGTATTCCTGCCAATCAGGCAAAAATCATTTTTGCCAAGCGCAACTTCTGGGGGCGAACAATGGCGGCTATTTCCAGCTCCACCGACCCGAAAAGCTATACCAACTTCGGCCCTTACATGCCCGGCTTTGAAGTAATTCCATACGACGATATCCCTGCACTGGAAGCAGCCTTGGAAGACCCGAACGTAGCAGGCGTAATGCTCGAGCCTATTCAGGGCGAAGCAGGCGTAGTTGTGCCGCAAGATGGTTATCTGAAAAAAGTCAGTGAACTGTGCCGCGCCAAGAACGTACTGTTCATTGCCGATGAAGTACAAACCGGTATTGCCCGCACAGGTAAACTGTTGGCTTGCGACCATGAAAATGTTAAACCCGATATCCTGATTTTGGGTAAAGCACTTTCGGGGGGCGTGTATCCCGTTTCTGCGGTGCTTACACGCAACGAAATCATGGACTGCATCCGCCCGGGCGAGCACGGCTCTACCTATGGCGGCAATCCGCTGGCTTGTGCCGTAGCCACCGTTGCGCTGCAAGTAGTCAGAGACGAAAAACTGGCAGAAAACGCCGAGCGCATGGGTAAAATTTTCCGCGAGCGCATGAATGCCATGATTCAGCAGACCGACAAAGTATCTTTGGTACGCGGCAAAGGTTTGCTCAATGCCATTGTCATCAACGACTCCCCCGACAGCGAAACAGCATGGAATCTTTGTCTGGATATGAAAGAGCGCGGCCTGCTTGCCAAGCCTACGCACGGAAACATTATCCGATTTGCGCCGCCGTTGGTCATCACAGAAGACGAACTGCATCAGTGCTGCGATATTATTGAGGCGGCCGTAAAAAATATGGGGTAAGTAAAAATTTTTCACCGTTTAAGCTATCGGAAGAACCAATCTCTGCACACACTGCGAAAAACCACTGCGTTTTTGCGGTAAAAAAGGAAAGATACTATGATTATCTGCACGCCTAAACCTGCACTACGCAATGCCCTTTTTACGCTTGCCATAGGCGGATTAGGCATATGGCTGTATCTGATTCTTAATTTCAACTTGCAGGCCGGTTTTTGGCTGCAACTTATAGGTATCTGGCTGGCTTTGTTTCTGTCTATTTTAGTAGCCGTTATTGCCCTGCGCAAAAACTTTGTTTTGCTGGCAGACCGCTCCGGCATAGAAATACAATACAAATTTCCCCGACGGCACAGCATCAAACTTTTTTGGCATAGCCTGCAAAGCTGGCATGAGGTACGCACCGGGCGGGGCAATGCATACAGGCAGCTGCAACTGATTTTCAACAGCCAAAAAGTATATCTTGCCAATTTGGAGCACAGCAATTATGACGATTTGCTTACATGGCTGCAAAAAAATGCTGCAAACAAACGCAAGCCGGTGAAGTTTTAAGAGAAATCACACTAAATTCGCTACCAGCGATTTTTATTGATTAATTGAACGTTCCACATAACCACAACGCATAATGTCAAAGTTTGCTGAACTTCACTATGAAGGCAAGGTGTATCAACTGCCCGTAGTAGAAGGAACTGAAAAAGAACTTGCATTAGACATCAGCAAGTTGCGCGATGAATCGGGTTTCATCACGCTGGATATCGGATACAAAAACACAGGCGCAACCAAAAGTGCCGTAACTTTTTTGGATGGTGAACAAGGTATTCTGCGTTACCGAGGCTATCCTATCGAACAACTGGCAGAACATGCTTCTTTCTTGGAAGTTGCCTACCTGCTTATCTATGGAGAATTGCCCACACAGGCACAGCTTGCCACATTTGAGCGTGAAATCACGATACACACATTGGTGCATGAAGACATCCGCAAAATCTATGATGGCTTCCCTGCTTCTGCACACCCGATGGCAGTGCTGGCTTCGCTGACCTGCGCGTTGAGCACCTTCTATCCTGAAAGCCGCACAACAGAAGGAACTAACCTGAACATCATTCGCCTGCTTGCCAAAATGCCTACACTGGCCGCTTGGAGCTACAAGAATGAGATGGGGCATCCGCTTAACTATCCGAACAATGCGCTGGACTATTGCTCCAATTTCCTGCACATGATGTTCGCCTATCCTACCGAAACCTACACCGCCGACCCTGTGGTAGTAGATGCACTCAATAAACTCCTCATTTTGCACGCCGACCACGAACAAAACTGCTCAGCTTCTACCGTTCGCATGGTAGGCTCTTCCCAAGTGGGCTTGTTTGCTTCTGTGGCTGCCGGTATCAACGCACTTTGGGGGCCGCTTCACGGCGGTGCCAACCAAGAAGTAATTGAAATGTTGGAGCGCATCAAAGCCGATGGCGGCAATGTGAAGAAATACGTGGACATGGCGAAAGACAAAAACAGCAACTTCCGCCTGATGGGCTTCGGCCACCGCGTTTACAAAAACTTTGACCCGCGTGCGCGAATCATCAAAGCCGCCTGCGATAATGTATTGAATAAATTGGGCATCAATGACCCGACGCTGGAAATTGCTAAGGAACTTGAAGAACATGCGCTGAAAGACGATTACTTTGTAAGCCGCAAACTCTATCCTAATGTGGACTTCTACTCAGGCATCATCTACCGAGCCATCGGTATTCCGACCGAAATGTTTACGGTGATGTTTGCTTTAGGTCGTCTGCCCGGATGGATTGCGCAATGGAAAGAAATGACAGCAAACAAAGAACCTATCGGTCGTCCGCGTCAAATCTACATCGGTGCTCCCGAGCGCAATTATGTACCTGTAAGTGAGCGCAAATAGTTGAATTTCTTTCAGATACGTAAAACGGGCAGATGCAGTCACTGCCCGTTTTTTATTTGCAATAGGGCGATTGCTTGCAATTGGTTGGAATTTGCGCATCTTTGCCCGAGTTTTTCATCTGCATGAATATAGTGCCACATCCGAAGGAGAAAGTAACCTATTACAATCTATCCGATTTTTTTCTGGAATACCGTCCCGAGATACCGGGGCTTTATTTTAAACTCACCGGCTTTGTTTCACACAAGCGATTCGTGGAGATTTATGACCAGTATTTGGCTGTCATTAAAAAGCATGTGCGCGTGAAAATTATTACAGATACCGGCCAAGCAAAAGTATTAACTCCCGAAAGTCAGGCTTACAATAATGAAAAAATGCCTGAATTTTTAGCCCATGTTCCGGTAAATGCGGTTATTCTGCCAAAGGATACTTTCGTAGAGTTTATGCTGAACCGTATGAAGCATAAAGCTGAGAATATTTCAAACGGAGACTTTCAACTAAAAATGTTTGATACCTACGAAAGCGCGCTGGATTGGATACGCACCAAATAGGTACAAATGAAATCCATTGCGTAAGCACACAACTTTTGGCAGAAACTCGGATGAATGCCCGTAAAGCATAATCGGTTGTGATGAAAATTTGTATCAAGTATTGAAAATCAACGGTATAAGCCTAATAAGTCTTCAAAGCCTGTCAGGTTTATTTGTAAATGCGCCAAACCCGCTTACCGAGCCAAGCAAAACTTTCTGTCGGTATTCGTAGTTGTTTCCATAGATGAACTTAAACGAGGTAATTTCCCTACCTTTGTAATGTGAAAGAACTGGCCTACCTGAATCGCTATTTATATAAATACCGCTCCTATCTCATATGGGGAGCGGTATTTGTTGTTATTTCCAACGTCTTTGCTATCATTCCTGCACAGGTGGTTCGCTACGCTTTTGACCTTGTGAGCGATAACATCAACGTGTACCTTGCACTGAAACAATCGGCAACAGCACAGGAAAAGCTCTATGATGCTTTTGCAGAAGCTGTTTTGCTGTACGGGGTGGTGATTGTCAGCATGGCATTGCTGCGGGGTTGGTTTCTTTACCTGACCCGCCAAACCATTATCGTAATGTCGCGCCTGATAGAATACGACCTGAAAAATGACATTTACGAACACTACCAAACCCTTCCCCTGAGCTTTTACAGGCGCAACAATACAGGCGACCTCATGGCGCGCATATCGGAAGACGTAGGTCATGTGCGCATGTACATAGGCCCTGCCATTATGTACGGGTTGAACATGATTATTACCTTCATCCTCATCATCGGCTACATGCTGACCATTAACGTCAATCTGACGATTTGGTCGCTGTTGCCACTGCCTGTTTTGTCGGTCAGCATTTACTATGTCAATAACCTGATTAACAGACATTCAGAGGCAATTCAGCGCGGCCTTTCCGATATGAGTACCTTTGTGCAGGAAGCATTTTCAGGCATCCGTGTCATCAAATCATTCGTTCGGGAAAAAGATGCCGCCAAACAGTTTCTCGCCAAAAGCAACGAATACAAAACCCGCTCCCTCCGTTTGGCAATGGTCAATGCCCTGTTTCATCCGTTAATTATGGCGTTGATAGGTTTAAGCACCATCCTGACCATTTACATAGGCGGCATGGAAGTGATGAGCGGCACAATTACTACGGGCAACATCGCCGAGTTTGTCATTTACATCAACCTGCTTACTTGGCCTGTAACATCGTTGGGATGGATTACCAGCATTGTACAGCGTGCAGCAGCTTCGCAAAAGCGCATCAATGAGTTTCTGGATACAAAAACCGATATTGTTTCCACACAAAATTTGGAAAAAGAAATAGCGGGCAGCATCTCATTTCGTCAGGTAAGCCTGCGCTACCCCGATTCGGGCATAGAGGCCTTGCATCAAATCAGTTTTGACATCAAACCCGGGGAATCATTGGCTATTTTGGGGGCGACCGGTTCCGGCAAGAGTACCATTGCCAACCTAATTTGCCGCCTGTATGACCCTACGGAAGGGGAAATATTAGTTGATGGTGTGCCTGTCCCTGCCTACAACATCTCTTGTTATCGCAGGCAAATTGGCTACGTACCGCAAGATGTATTCCTGTTTTCCGATACCATTGCCAATAATATCGGCTTTGGTTTGGCAGAGTTAGACGAGCAGACCATGATACAAGCCGCCAAAGATGCGGACGTGTACCAAAACATTATAGATTTTCCGCAGGGGTTTGCCACCGAGCTCGGCGAACGCGGCATCACACTTTCCGGCGGACAAAAACAGCGAGTATCTATTGCCCGCGCCATTGTACGCAACCCACGCATCCTTATTTTGGACGATGCCCTTTCTGCCGTGGACACCAAAACAGAAAATGCCATTCTGAACAATTTGCAGCGCATTATGGAGGGCAGAACAACCGTTATTATTTCCCACCGCGTGTCGTCGGCCAAACTTGCCGACCATATCATCATACTCGAGAATGGTCGCATTGCCGAAAGCGGTACACATGAAACACTCCTGCTGCAAGGAGGACTCTACAAAGAGATGTATGAAAAGCAAATGAAAGCCGAAGAAGAGGTAACCGAATAAATTTTTTTGTATTTTTCGCCAATTTTTTCGGATACCATGGGAACATTCAACCAACTGCTAAGGCTTGCGCAGGAGAATCGGGAAGTGGCCTTGTTTATGGCATTTTCCGTATTTCTCATTCTATTGATGATTTACTTGCTGATACGCAGCATTTTTTCGCCGCGCCGCACGGTACAACCACCGCCCGCGCCGCCAACCTACGTTCCCGTGGCTGAGGCTGCTGACCGCCTACACAAAATGTCGGAAGAATTGCCGACCGTTTTGCGGCAACTGCATCAGTCAATAGAAGAAAAAGACCACGCTATTACCGAAAAGCGGCAATACATTGAGTCATTGGACGCACAAATTAAGCAGTTGCAGGAACAAATTAGTGCAACAGGAAATGCTCCCGTTCTTTCAGCAAGTGAAAAATCTGCTTATGAGCAGAAAATCACCACTTTGCAGCAAACGATGAAACAAAAAGCCCGCAGCAACTGGTGGTGGGGCTTTGGGTGGGGCATAACCCTTACCTTACTGGTTGTCGCAGGTATTTACATCCGCATCGTACATCCCGAATGGATAGAAGCCTTGCTAAATCGCAATTTTTCACAATAAAAATTGTGCAACCGTTTGTATATCACAACAAAGCTATTAATTTTGCACTCCAAAAAAGTGAAACGGGTGTAGCTCAACTGGTAGAGTGGCGGTCTCCAAAACCGTAGGTTGCGGGTTCGATCCCTGCCACCCGTGCAATGTCTCAATAAATAGACAGACTGACCAATGAAAAAAGTCATTGAATTCTTGCAGGAGTCAAAAACTGAAATGACCGAGCATGTAACATGGACGAAGTACAGCGAGTTGCAAAACAACTCAATTCTTGTGCTCATCGCCTCCCTGATATTTGCTTTGGTTATCGGTTTGGTAGATTTCCTGTTTGACAAAGGCTTGGATTGGTTCTATAAATCTTTCCAAGGTTAATGCACGTTTGCCTTGTGTGATATTCCGAGTCTTGCTTCTCCCAGGACTTGCTTCCACGGAATAAGCGTACAAGCAAATAAGCAAATGAAAAATTTTCGATTCGTATGAGCGACAGCAAGCTGGATTGGTATTTACTTCGGGTAGTGAGTGGCCAAGAGAAAAAGGTAAAGTCTTACCTTGAAAAAGAAGTGGCTATTCATAACCTCGGTGAGTACATTAGTCAGGTGCTGACTCCTTCCGAGAAGGTGTATCAGATCCGCAAGATGAAAGACGGCAAAAGCAAAAAAGTTGCTGTCGAGAAAAACTTCTTCCCCGGTTATGTATTTGTTCAGGCTAACCTGAGCAATGGTGAGATTATTCACACCATCAAAAGCGTTCCGGGAGTGATAAACTTTCTTGATGTGGAAGGTGCAGGCCCCAACGCACAGCCGCGTCCCATGCGTGAATCGGAAATCAATCGCATTCTCGGTAAGATAGACGATACCGACGAAAGCGAAATTAAGCATGATATTTCTTTCCATGTAGGCGAAACAGTTAAAGTAATGGATGGGCCATTCAACGGCTTCACCGGAACTGTGGAAGAAGTATTCGAAGAAAAGAAAAAGCTCAACGTGATGGTAAAAATCTTCGGACGCAATACCCCCGTTGAGTTGAATTACATGCAAGTTTCTAAAGAACTGTAATTATGGCAAAAGAGATAACTGGCTATGTAAAATTGCAGGTAAAAGGTGGTCAGGCAAACCCTGCGCCTCCTATTGGCCCTGCGTTGGGTAGCAAAGGTTTGAACATCATGCAGTTTTGCAAAGAGTTCAATGCCCGCACGCAAGACAAAATGGGGATGGTGTTGCCGGTAGTGATTACCGTTTATGCTGACAAGTCTTTTGACTTTGTTATCAAAACCCCACCCGCTGCAATCTTACTGATGGAAGCTGCCAAGGTAAAAGGCGGTTCTCCTGCACCAAACCGTAACAAAGTGGGATCCGTTTCATGGGATCAAATCAAAACCATCGCCGAAACCAAAATGCCTGACCTTAACTGCTTTACGCTTGAGTCTGCAATGAAAATGGTTGCCGGCACTGCACGCAGCATGGGCTTGACCGTTACCGGAACGGCTCCTTGGGCGTAATG
The DNA here is from genome assembly GCF_021206925.1 of Rhodoflexus caldus. NCBI lineage: Bacteria > Pseudomonadati > Bacteroidota > Cytophagia > Cytophagales > Thermoflexibacteraceae > Rhodoflexus > Rhodoflexus caldus. Next base: position 64,747 of record NZ_JAJPRF010000015.1, read on the forward strand.
TAAGTGTTTTACTGCAAACTGAAATTGGAACTGAACAATGGGAAAATTGACGAAAAAGCAAAAAGAAGCACTTGCAAAATATAATCCTGCACAGGAATATACGCTCGATGAGGCTTCTGCTCTGGTAAAAGAGGTAAACTATGCTAAGTTTGACGCTTCCGTGGATATCGACGTTCGTTTGGGCGTAGATCCGCGCAAAGCTGACCAAATGGTGCGTGGCGTGGTGGCTCTGCCACATGGTACAGGTAAGGAAGTACGCGTATTGGTACTTTGCACACCTGATAAAGAAGCTGAAGCTCGCGAAGCCGGCGCTGAGTACGTAGGTCTGGATGACTTTATCGCTAAAATTGAAGGCGGCTGGACTGATATTGACGTGATTATCACCATGCCGACTGTTATGGCGAAAATCGGTAAGTTAGGTCGTGTATTAGGCCCTCGCGGCTTGATGCCTAACCCTAAATCCGGTACCGTAACTATGGAAGTAGGTAAGGCGGTGCGCGAAGTGAAGCAAGGTAAAATTGACTTTAAAGTTGATAAAACCGGCATTATTCACACAAGCATCGGCAAAGTTTCTTTCTCACCTGAGCAACTGCGCGATAACGCAAAAGAGGTGTTGAACACTATCATGAAACTGAAGCCATCTACGGCCAAAGGTACTTACGTAAAAAGCATCCACCTTTCCAGCACGATGAGTCCCGGCGTGAAAGTGGACAAAACAAGCATTCCCGGACTGTAAAACAAGAAGAACATGACAAGGGAAGAAAAATTCGCAATTGTAGAAGAACTGACCGAAAAGCTCTCCAATACGCCTAACTTTTATATTACCGATGCCGCAGGTATGACTGTGGAGCAAACCAACGATTTCCGTCGTTTGTGCTTCCAAAAAGGCATTGAGTATCGCGTAGTAAAGAACTCGCTGATTAAGAAAGCGTTAATAGGTCTTGGTAAAGGCGATTTCAGTTCATTTGACGGCACTGTATTGAAAGGATTTTCAGGTATTATGTTTTCACCTGAAAACCCTAAGTTACCTGCCGAAGTGCTGAAAGAGTTCCGCAAGAAATCCGGTAAGAAAGATAATCCTAAGCCGCTGTTGAAGGGTGCTTCCATCGACTTCGATCTCTTCATCGGCGACAACCAGTTGGATACTCTCGCCAACTTGAAGTCTAAGGCTGACCTTATCGGAGACGTTATTGGCTTGTTGCAATCACCTGCCAACAACGTTATCGGTGCGCTGCAAAGCGGTGGAAACATTCTCCATGGTGTACTCAAAACTTTGGAGGAAAAAGGACAGTAGTCGCAAGTACTACTCCAACACAATCAATTGTTTTTTTAATTCATTTCAGAAATCACATAACATTATACGACAATGGCAGATTTGAAAGCATTCGCCGAACAACTGGTTAACCTGACCGTTAAAGAAGTAAATGAGTTGGCTCAAATTCTTGAGAACGACTATGGTATCAAGCCTGCTGCTGCGGCTCCTGTAATGGTTGCCGGTGGTGGTGCAGGTGCTGCTGCTGAAGCTGCGCCTGAGAAAACAGCTTTTGACGTAATCCTGAAGTCAGGTGGCGCTAACAAGCTGGCAGTTGTGAAATTAGTAAAAGACCTGACCGGCTTGGGCTTGAAAGAAGCTAAAGAACTGGTTGACGGTGCTCCGAAGCCTGTTAAAGAAGGTATTGCTAAGGCTGACGCTGAGTCTTTGGCTAAGCAATTGCAAGAAGCCGGCGCTGAAGTTGAAATCAAGTAATTTCAGACTTGCTGAAAATAAAAAAACCTGTCAAACGACAGGTTTTTTTATTTTAACGGCTTTACTGCCGTTTTTAGAGATTGCCTTTCTTCATCTCGCTGAGGGCATAGTCGCAGGCACGCGCGGTGAATGCCATATAAGTCAAAGATGGGTTTTGGCAAGCGGCGGAGGTCATGAATGAGCCATCGGTAATGAACACATTCGGAACAGCCCACATTTGATTGTATTTGTTCAGCACGGATGTTTTGGGGTCGCGACCCATACGGGCAGTACCCATTTCATGGATGCCCATACCGGGGAATGAGCCTGCATCGTAGGTTTTCACATTTTTTAAACCGGCTGCTTCCAGCATTTCGGCTGCGTCGTTCATCATGTCTTTGCGCATGAGTGTTTCGTTTTCTTTAAACTCACAGTCAATCGTAACGGTAGGCAGTCCCCATTTATCAAGTTTTTCGCGGTTCAGCGTAACCTTGTTTTCATAGTAAGGCAGACATTCACCAAAGCCTGTAATGCCCATCGTCCATTTGCCGGGTTCTGACAGCGCATCTTTGAAGTCTGCTCCGAAGCCCATTTCTGCTACACCGCGTTGCCATCCTTGGCGGCTCGCACCGCCTTGATAGCCAAAACCGCGTAGGTATTCGCGTTTATCGTTCCCGATGTTGCGGAAACGCGGGATATAAATGCCGTTGGCGCGACGTCCCATGTAGTAGTCATCGCGGTGGTCGTCACTTTCGCCTGTTGCACCAATTCGGAAATGATGATCCATTAGGTTGTGTCCGACTTGGCCGCTGTCATTGCCCAATCCGTTCGGGAATCGGTTGGAAGTAGAGTTAAGCAGCAGATGAGCTGTCCAAATAGCTGAGGCGTTCAGGAAAATGATTTTGGCAAAGTATTCAATGACCTCTTTTGTTTCTGCATCAATTACGCGTACGCCTTTGGCTTTGCCGGTTTGCGGGTCGTAGATTACTTCCGAAACGACTGAAAGCGGGCGCAGCGTAAGGTTGCCTGTTTTCATGGCTGCGGGCAGCGTGGCGGCTTGCGTGCTGAAATATGCCCCGTAAGCGCAGCCGCGATGGCAAAGGTTGCGGTATTGACAAGAACCGCGTCCATTATGCGGTTGGGTAAGGTTTGCTACCCGTCCAATGGTCATTATGCGGCCTTTGAAATTTTGTTTAATACGGACGGCTACTGTTTTTTCTACGCAGTTCATCTGCATAGGCGGCAAAAATTGACCGTCGGGCAATTGCTCTAAGCCTTCATTTTGGCCGCTGATACCTGCAAAGCGTTCTACATAGTCATACCAAGGTGCTATTTCTTCGTATCGTACCGGCCAATCCACAGCTATGCCGTCTTTGGCATTAGCTTCAAAATCCATTGGGCTAAGGCGGTAGCTTTGACGCCCCCACATGATGGAGCGTCCGCCTACGATATTGGGACGATACCAGTCGAAGCGTTTGACTTCGGTGTAAGGGGCGTCCATATCGTTGAACCAATATTTATGGTTAGACTCTTGATAAGGATAGTCGCGGCTGAGGAAGGGGTGGGTGCGGCGCTGCTCATCGGTAATGCGTCCGCGATATTTAAAGTCCCAAGGGAATTTGAAGGCAGTTTCATAGCCCTTGCCGTGTTCTAAGTTCCAACCACGGTCGAGCAGAAGCACTTTGAGGCCTTTTTCGGTGAGTTCTTTGGCTGCCCAGCCGCCGCTGATGCCCGAACCAACTACAATAGCATCGTAGGTATTGCGTTGTTCGGCGCGAATATTCAGATAAGGTGATTCTATAATTGACATAATTTACCGGTGAAAAGTCTTGTGAGATATGAATAAAAAGGAAGATGCCTGATTAGGTAGCCCATGCTTTGTCGCCTTTTTTGTAAGGGATACAGCCTTCATATTTGCCGGGCACGTGTTGGTAGCGTAGTGCTTGCGTAGCGCCTGCTTCGGAGGTGAAATAGCCCACCAGTGTCAGTTCTTTAATCATGAACCAGAATTGCGGATTCATTTTTTCGGTATCAAACCATAAGTTGGCTTGACGGCTTCCGCTGTTGTTGCGGCTGGCAATGGCTTTTTCTTCCAAGCCCTTCAATGCTTCTATCCGTTGTGCCGGTGTCAAGGTTTCAAAACCTTTGCCAAAGCGCTTGCGGCAGTTTTCCTGCAACCCATTCAGCCCGTCCATAAACATTTGGCGGTCGTTTTCGCTGTAGCAGTCGCTTACTACATCGGAAATAAACTGCTGTACTTTCGCATCTTTTGCGCCCGGCGTTTTGGTGCGGGGAATAATCGTGTCGGCTATTTCGGCTACCAGCCGCATCTGTTCGGCATTGAAGGCCGAAGTGCCGCTGGCCTGATAATTTTCTAAAGCCATTGCCAGCGAAGGAACGGTAAGCGCTCCTCCCATCATAATGGCAACCCGTTGGATGGCATCTCTGCGGTTCATCATAAGTGTTACAACATTTAATAGTTGCTCAATTTAGAAAATCGGATTTAAAAAAACCAACCTTGTTGCAAAGCCCGAAAATTGGTTAGAAATTAGTGTCCAGTTTTCAACCAAAAATCGGGATTATGTTAAAAGTAGGTGATAAGGCTCCCGCCTTTACATTATTTGATACAGACAAACAGCAGGTAAGTCTGGCTGATTTACATAATGGCAAAAATGCAGTTTTGCTGTTCTTTCCGCTGGCATTTACCAGCGTTTGTACAACCGAACTGTGCACCATGCGCGATAATATGGCGCGTTACAATAGCCTGAATGCCAATGTGGTGGGCATTTCTGTTGATTCGCTGTTTACCCTCGGTAAGTTCAAAGAACAGGAAAATCTGAACTTCCCTTTGCTGTCTGATTTTAATAAGGAGGCTGCAACGGCTTATGGTGCCATTTACGGTGATTTCGTGCTGGGCATGAAAGGGGTTGCGAAGCGCTCGGCTTTTGTAGTAGATAAAGACGGCATTATTCGTTACGCCGAGGTGCTGGAATCTGCCGGCGACCTGCCCAACTTTACAGCCATTCAGCAAACATTAGAAAGTCTGCAATAGCTGAACTAACGAATCCTGCCGATAAAAGGCAGGTTTTTTTATGTTCAATGCCAATTATACCATGTAATAAACGCATCGCTAAAGTTGTAGTAAGGGCGCATCTGGGGATTTTTGCCTAATTTTCCCTCATGATTCAGAAATACCCCATCGGCATTCAGGATTTTGGCGAGTTGCGCAGGGGCGGCTATGTCTATATTGACAAAACCCCGCATATTTTCCGTTTGATAGACCAAGGCAAATACTACTTCCTCTCTCGCCCGCGTCGGTTCGGCAAATCGCTGCTGCTCAGCACGATGAAGGAAATATTTTTGGGCAATCAACAACTCTTCAAAGGGCTTTGGATTGAAGACAAGATAGACTGGCAGCGCAAAAGCCCCGTGATTCATTTGAGTTTTGCACAAGTAGATACCCGCGACCGCAGCCTGACCGATTCGCTCAGCGACCAATTGGTCAAAATTGCCGCTAACTTCGGGCTCACGCTGCAAGCACCTACGCTCAAAGAAAAGCACGCCGAACTGATTGAGAAAATTTACAAAAAGGAAGGGCAGGTTGCTATCCTGATTGACGAATACGACAAACCGATTATTGACTTTCTGGGTCAGGATGAACTGCCGATTGCGCTGGAAAATCGCGATATTCTCAAATCGTTTTATTCCGTTGTCAAAGACTTAGACCCCTACATCCGCTTTTTTTTCCTGACGGGCGTTTCGCGGTTCAGCAAGGTGTCTATCTTTTCGGACTTGAACAATCTCAACGATATTTCCGTAACGGGCTTGTACGCCACGCTGTTGGGCTACACGCAAAGCGAGTTAGAGCACTATTTTGACCGCGAAATCGACATGATGGCACAGAACGAAGGTATCAGCCGCAGTGAGATGCTGGAAAAAATCCGCACGTGGTACAACGGCTACCTCTGGGGCGGCAAAGAAACGGTGTACAATCCATTCTCTACGCTCAGCCTGATGCAGAAAGGTGAATTTGCCAACTATTGGTTTGTCACAGGCACGCCCACGTTTTTGGTCAAAAAACTGCGCGAAAAGTTTACCTATAACTTAGAGGAAGTAGAACTATCTGAAATCCAGTTGGGTAATTTTCAGGTGGAAAACGTGGATGAAATGGCACTGCTGTTTCAAACGGGCTACCTGACGATTCGGGAAAAATTCGGTTCAACTTACGTGTTGGGCTATCCCAACGAAGAAGTGCGTCATGCTTTGCTGGAATGGATGCTGGCAGACTTCAGCCATTATCGCAGCGTGCACGGTGTTATTTTCAACATGGTGCGCTACCTGAAATCTCGCAACTACGAACAGTTTCAGGATGCCTTGAACACGCTTTTGGCAAATATTCCCTATGAGCAATTCATGGAACGCTATGAGGCGTTTTATCATGCCATTTTCTTCATGGCATTTTCGCTGATGCAGACCTATACGCAGACCGAAGTGCAAACCGCCAAAGGACGGATTGATGTGGTGGTGCACACGCCCGATGCTTTTTTTGTGATTGAGTTCAAAGTGAACGGCAGCGCGGCGGAGGCACTGGCACAAATCAAAACGAAGGGTTATCATCAAAAATACTTGCACCAAAACCGCGAAGTGGTGCTCATCGGCTTGGGGTGTGCGGAGAAGGAAGTTAAGGAAATGCAAATTGAAGTTGTGTAAACCATGTTCAAAAAAGAGGTCAAAAAGCAAATTACCGATACAACACACCGATGGTTAGAGCAAATTATCATCGGCTTGAATCTGTGCCCTTTTGCCAAAGCACCCTATGTGGAAAACAAGGTGCGGTTGGCGATTACAGACGCTGCCAATGTACGTACACTGACTGATGCGTTCATGACAGAAATCAAGTATTTGGATGCTAATCCGAACAAGGAAACCACGCTTTTAATAGCTCCTGCTATTCAAAATGTGAATGATTTTCACGCAGTTTTTATGGATTGCGAGCGCCTCCTTTTCCAAAAAAAACTGACAGATGTGTACCAAATCGTATCATTTCATCCTTTGGTGCGTATGGCGGGCTATGCACCCGAGTCACCGCTGAATCTGGTGATGATGGCACCTTACCCGATTATCCACATTTTGCGAACCGAATCGGTGGAGAAACTGGGTGCTAAAATGCGAACAGACGTACAGCAAACCAATTCTGCACGCTTGAAAATGATGAGCGAAACTGACTTTACAACGCTTTGGAAAAAGATGTTAGGAGTATGATTTTATGTGCTATTCTTGCCACTGACAGCAAAAGCGCCTTTGTTTTCAGCTCTGTCTTTTCGCCAAATTAATTGGTACTTCATTGTGGTAATTTTTCTGCTTGGTTTTTGGAAAGGTACACGTATCCTGATTTTTTCATCGGGATTTAGTTTGTATTTACGTGCTAAGGGTTTGGTAACCTGAATGACAAACACAAAATTGCCTGACGCAGGAAGGTTAGGAGGGATAACAAAGCTAAACTCACCTTCATCATTAGTAATCACATTTGCAATAGGCTCATCATCAGGTTCAAGTTCTACATAGATTTCAGCACCGGGAACCGGCTCTCCGGTCATTGGTTTTTGTAGTTGTTTACTGGAATCTGCTTGTTGAATATCCTTCTTAGGAGCGTTTTGCCCCTTTGATTCATCAATAAAAGAAAAACAAAATATGCCGAATATTATGTAAGGCAAGCCGAAGTAAAAAGCGGTTTTTTTCATGTCTAAAAAATTGAAAAGTTTGAAATGTTCTTGTTAATAGCCCGATGCCTTGCCGTCGGAGCGGGTGTAGTCGGCCGCACCTTCGTATTGTCCGTCGGGGCGCACGCGGATGGCATCTACCTTGCAAAGAGAACCTACTTCTATCAATACATGCCCTTTGGCTTCCAATTGTTTTTTAACCTCATCGGAAATAGCACCTTTTTCTACCAATATTTGGTCGGGCAGCCATTGGTGGTGGAATCGCTTGGCATTGACGGCTTCCTGCATGGTCATGCCGTGTTCAATCACGTTGAGGATGACCTGATAAACGCCTGTGATGATGGTTGAACCGCCGGGCGTACCAACTACGAGGTGTAGTTTGCCGTTTTTCTCCACAATTGTAGGTGTCATAGAACTCAGCATCCGCTTGTTGGGAGCAATAGCATTAGCCTCACCGCCGACCAGCCCGAATTGATTGGGTACTCCGGGTTTGATACTGAAATCGTCCATTTCGTTGTTGAGGAAAAAGCCCGCACCTTTGACCATCACTTTACAGCCGTAATAACCATTAACGGTAGTAGTGAGTGAAATGGCATTGCCTTCCTTGTCCGCAACAGAGAAGTGGGTGGTTTCCAAACTTTCAATTCTGTCCACTTTGCCTTCTTTGATGTCACTTGAAGGTGTTTTCTTATCCATGCGTATGCTGGCATTGCGGGCGAGATTGTATTTCGGGTTAAGCAGCATTTGTGTGGGGACATTGTAAAAATCGGGGTCGCCGAGATGGGTGGCGCGGTCTGCATATACGCGTCGCTCCAATTCGGTCATTACGTGCATGGTTTGCGCCGTGTTATGTCCCCATTTGGCCAAGGGATAATGTTCGCTGCCTTGCATGAGTTGCAACAGCGCTATACCTCCGCTGGAAGGCGGGGGCATGGAGATGATGCGGTATTTTTTCTTGTAGCGGCTGATAACAGGTGTGCGCCAAACTGCCCGATAGTTAGCAAGGTCTTCGTGCGTAATGAGGCCTTTGCCTGCTTTCATTTCGGCAACAATCAGGTCGGCAGTTTTGCCTTTGTAGAACCCGTCGCTGCCTTGGTCGCGGATGCGTTCCAGTGCTTCGGCGAGTTCGGGGTGATAAATGGTATCGCCTTGTTGCCAATCGCGGTCTTTTCTTACGACATGTACGGGGTGCAGATTGGCCGCTTCAAAGTCTGCTTTGGTGCGGTTTAAGTTGGCGGCGGCTATTTGCGTAAGCACATGACCATTGCGGGCTACATCAATGGCAGGTTGTACCAAGTCTTTCCATGGCAGCGAACCTAATTTTTTATGTAGTTCCACCATACCTGCTACGGCTCCGGGTACGCCCGCGGCAAGATGTCCTCTGATGCTCAGGTTCTTAATAGGCTCTCCGTTTTCATCCAAATACATGTTGCGGTGAGCGGCTGCAGGGGCTTTTTCGCGAAAATCCAGCGCGCCTGTTTCGCCGTTTTTGTTGCGGTACACGACAAAACCTCCACCGCCAATATTGCCCGCTTCGGGGAATACAACCGCCAATGCAAAGAAAGTTGCTATGGCAGCGTCGGCAGCATTTCCGCCTTTTTTAAGGATGGCCAAGCCAATATCGGAGGCTATCGGGTGCGTGGAAACAACCATGCCGTTGCTTCCCACAGTACCCTCAACCCGTTGGCTGACCGGTTGTTGTTTACAGGAAAAAATCAGCCACAGGGCAATCAGGAACAGATAATGGCTGCGAGCAGGCAATAGTTTCATAATAGGAGCAGATGAGGTTAAGCGGGTTCAATCAAAACAAAAATAATATTTGCATCTGTTGCGGGCAAGTTGTTAAATGTCATGCGAACTTTGGCTTTATTGTGGCGCAACGTTTTGTCAAGGGTAATAGTGTGGGCACTAATGGCCTTTTGTTCCTGCGCCGTAAATGGTTCATTGACAATATCATCCAAGACAGCTTTGGACTGCCCGTTAGTCCCTAAGAGCGCTGCAACATCAGGTAAAATCTTCAATATTTCTCTGTTTTGCCGATTGACTGGGAGCACGTATTTGTTCATTTGCCCCAGCAGCCCTTGCAGGTATTCCAAATGGGCAAAGAGTTGTTCTTCCTGCTTTTTGCGGGCAGTAATGTCTTGCTGAATGGCAATAAAATTAGTGATTTCTCCTTTCGTGTTGCGTATGGGAGTGATATTTAAGCTCAACCAATACTCTTGTTTGCCTTTGCTGTAATTGAGAATTTCTTCGCTGAACGGCTCGCCTTTTTGCAGCGCTTCGCGAATGCGTACAATGGTTTCAGGATTGGTTTTAGGGCCTTGCAGCAACTGTCCGGGTTTCTTGCCCTTGGCTTCTTCAAAACTGTAGCCCGTAATGCGCGTAAAACTTTCATTCACCCATTCGGTGTAGCCGTTGGCATCGGTAATGATGACGGCTGCGCCTACCTTGCTTGCCACCAGCGAGAGTTGCCGGATTTGCTGCTCCATCTGTTTGGCTTTGCTGATGTCTTGGATAGTACCAAATAGGCGAATGGTTTTTTGGTAGAGGCGGATAGGCTTGCAGGTAAACCTAACCCACTTCCGATTGCCCTGAATGGGTATGGTTTGTAACTCAATGTCAAAGGGTTCACCTTTATCTATGGCGTTGTCAAGCACTTGTGCCAGATGTGCTTTGGCCTCTGCCTCAAAATAATTCAGCCAGCTTTCGCGCGAGGGGGCAAATGACGGCTCTGCACCGAAAATATGATAAGTTTCTTCTGTCCATATGTAATGGTTGGTAACCATATCATATTCCCAGCCGCCTATGCCGGTCTCTTCCTGTGTTTGTTCCAGCAAGTTGCGGTATTTTTTGCTTTCGGTAACATCGCGCACAAGGGTTAAAACAAAGCGCTTATCGTCCGCATCGGTAATGCAGGATTTGTTTTTGAAAGTATCTATGATGGTTCCGTTGCGGTGAAGCATTTTGAACTCGCCGCTGACTTTGTTGCCTTCTAAGCAAAAGCGATGTCGTTCGTTGGCTTCTTTGCGGTATTCGGGCGGTATGATGATAGTAAAATGCTGCCCGATAAGTTCGTGCATTTCATAGCCAAGAATTTGGCACAAGCCCGGATTGACACTAACCAAACGCCCCTGCGCATCGGCAATGCTGATGCCGATATCGGTAGTGTCAAACACGGCGGTAATCATGCTTTCGTTGTGCAGTTGTTTTTTCTGCGCATGACGTTCTAATGTAATATCCAGCATGGAAAGCGAAACCACCATAATTTGGTTAGTTTCCGATTCTACGGGGCTGTATTTGTAGCGATACCACAGTTCGCGTTGCTGCTGGTGGGAAAATATGCGTCTTTCGCCGATGACTTCTTCGCCTTTCAAGGCTTTGGAAAAATTGCGTTGAAACTCTTCCAATTCCGTAGGCGGGAAGTATTCCATAATAACCGCTTCCTGCTTTAACTCTTTGCCTACCGTATTTCTGGTCATTTCGTTGGCAAGTTTATTAAAAGCAATGACGCGGTAGTTTTTGTCAATCAGCATAGAGATTTGCAGGCTGTTGTTGAGCAGCGCACGCATGTTTTTTTCCGATTCGCGCAGGAGTTTTTCCTGTGATTCCAGCGCTTCGTTGGTGGTGCGCAGTTCGGCATAGGCTATCTGCATCTCCTCGTTGGTCGATTGCAGTTCCTCATTGGTGGTTTCCAACTCTTCATTGCCCGACTGCAACTCTTCGTTGGCAGACTGTAACTCTTCGTTGAGCGACTGCAACTCTTCATTACTGGTTTCTAATTCTTCAATAAAAGATTGGAGTTGCTCCTTGGTTGCGGTCAGTTCCTGTTCCAGTTCAACAATACGGTCATTTTCGTTAAAATTGGCGGCCTTGTCCGGTACTACGCTGACAATTTTTTCAGGGTCTTGCTGTTCAAAAATAACCATGAAAAGCTCTTCGTGATGGCGGGAGTGAATCAGAGGCTTTACAATGGTGCGCACCAAAAAATCTTTGTCAAAAAAGCTGACTTTTCTGATAGGCGATGATACGGGAATGCGTTCTTTCACGGCACGCGCAATGTGGGTGCGCAGGTCTAATTGCAACTCGGGTTGTGCCATTTTGATAATATTGGCAGCCATAGTGCCTTGTTGCAGAGTGAGGAAGAGTCGCACATCGCCGTGTACTTCCAGAATGTCCATGTTGCTGTTAATGACCACATAAGGGTAGTCAAAAGTGTTGTAAATGGTTTCCTTCACCATTTCTTTGATGGACAATGCGGGCAAGTCTTGTACCTCGGCGGGAGTTGTTGTTTTCAGGCGCGTGGCAAAAGGGGAGAACCGCAGGCTGTGGATGCTGGCAATATTTTTCCGCTGAAAAATTTTGTTGCGGCTGTCCACAGTGGCAAATAAATCGGAAAACTGCCCGATGTTCTCCGATTTACCTAAAAACAGGTAGCCGTTGGGGTTAAGGGCATAATGAAACAGTGGCAGTACGTGCTTTTGCAGTGCCGTGCTGAAATAAATCAGCAGGTTGCGGCAACTGATAAGGTCTAACTTAACAAACGGCGGATTGTTGGTTACATCGTGCTTAGAGAAAAGCACCATGGAGCGAATGCGTTTGGTAAGCCGATATTCGTTGCCTTCTTTCACAAAAAAAGCATCAATAATGGCCTTGTCCACATGAATCATGGCCTGCTCTGTGTAGCTGCCCCTTCTAGCATAAGCTATGGCGCGGTCGTCTATGTCGGTGGCAAATATTTGGATATTGTAATTACCGAGTTTGCTGCCCAGCATTTTGGCCAATAAAATAGCAATCGAGTAGGGTTCTTCGCCGCTGGCGCAGCCGGGCACCCAAATGCGGATACTTTCGCCCGGGCTTTTGGAGGAAATAATTTTGGCCAAATATTTTTCCAATTCGGCAAAGGCTTCCGTATCGCGGAAAAAATTGGTTACACCTATCAAAATCATTTTGAAAAGTGTTTCCGCTTCTTCCGGATGCGACTCGATATAGTCCAGATAGTCGTCTATATGCACCAATTTGAGCATATCCAGTCGCTTTTCCAGCCTTCTGAGAATGGTGGTAGGCTTATACTGCGAAAAATCGGTGCCTGTTTTTTTGGAAAGCAGTTTAAAAATTTGCTGTAAACTGTCTGTTTTAATTTCGGGTAGCCTTACGGTAATGGTAGAAGGGCGTTGCAGGTTTTCCGGGTCTTCCACAAATGCCAACAATTCCTCACCGATTTTGTCGGGTGGCAGAATGGTATCCGCTTGTCCCGTTTCTATGGAAGCAATGGGCATACCGTCGTACTTGGCCGTTTGAGGGTCTTGCACAATTACGTACCCTCCCAACGACTTGATTTTTTTAATGCCCTTGGCACCGTCTGACCCCGTTCCCGAAAGAATGATGCCAATGGCAAACTGATGGCGGTCTTCTGCCAGTGAAATAAAAAAACTGTCGATAGAGGGCTTAGGCCCCACGGAAACCAACGGTTTGCTCAGATGCAAAATGCGCTGTTCAATGCTGATTTCACTGTCCGGTGGTGTGATGTAAACCTTTCCTGCTTCTACCGCCGTTCCATTTTTAATTTCAACTACATCCCAAACAGTATGCTTACTCAGCAATTGCACCAACATGCTTTTGTAAGTAGGGCTCAGGTGTTGTACAACAATAATAGCAAGGTTGGCAGCTTTCTCCGGCAAATGCGACAAGAGCTCGGAAATAGCTTCCAAACCACCCGCAGAGGCACCTACCCCGGCAATAAATAGAGGTTCTCCTGCTGTTAAAGACTCAACCGGCTGCTCCTCGGCGTTGCCTGATACTCGTTTTTTAGCCATGACGAAAAAATTGGAAATCTAAACTGCTTGGCAAACGTATAATTATGATACATTTGTAAAATAAGCAATTAAAAATCATTATGCAATTTAGTATCAAGTCGGTTATTGCCGCAAGTATGCTCGCAACCGCAGTTTATACTCCGGTACTGCGTGCTGAACGTATTCTTCCATCAGCCCGATTGTTATTTTATAAGGATTCGTTAGAAAAAGCGCCTAAAAACTGGTTCAATATGGATCGCGCCAAAGACGGTGTAATGGGTGTAAGCACAGACAAGGCCTATGCCGAACTGTTGAAGGGGCGGCCTACCAAAACAGTAGTAGTAGCAATCATAGATTCGGGTGTAGATGTAGAACATGAAGACCTCAAAGGCAATATCTGGACGAATGCCAAAGAAATTCCGGGCAATGGCATAGATGATGACAATAACGGCTACGTGGACGATATTCACGGTTGGAACTTTCTTGGCGGCAAAGACGGGAAAAACGTACACTACGATACTTACGAACTGACGCGTATCTATAAAAAATTGAAGGCAAGGTTCGACGGCAAGTCAGAGAAAGACATTAGCGCAGCAGAAAAAGCAGACTACAATTACTATCTGGACATTCAGGCCAAATTCAACGAAAAACTTACTGAAATGCGTTCCGGCATGGAGCAGTTCAGCATATTCAGCGAAATGTACAATAAAAGTGTGCGTCTGCTGAAAGCCTATATAGATACCGAAGAACTTACGGTTGATATGGTGCAATCGGTAGAAAGCCAGGATGAGCGCATAATGGCTGCCAAAGGAATCTACATGCAGGCTGCTATTTTCGGGCTCGATGAAAATACCCTTGCCGAAGCCGAAGAATATTATGGCAATGGCGTAAAATACGGCTACAACCTCGATTTTGACCCCCGTAGCATCGTAGGGGACAATTATGACGACAAAACAGAGCGCTATTACGGCAACAACGACGTAAAAGGCCCCGATGCAAGCCATGGCACACATGTGGCGGGTATCGTGGCTGCCATTCGCAACAATGGCATCGGTATTGACGGCATTGCAACCGATGTGCGCATCATGGCCATTCGTGCCGTACCCGAAGGCGACGAACGCGACAAAGACGTTGCAAATGCTATCAGGTATGCAGTAGACAACGGCGCACAAATTATCAACATGAGTTTTGGCAAACAGTACGGCACAGACAAAGCTGTGGTAGATGCCGCCGTCCAATATGCCGAACAGCGCGGCGTGCTGCTTGTACATGCAGCAGGCAACGAATCCATGAATACCGACAAAGTGAACTTTTATCCGCAACGCAACTACAACAACGGGAAAAAAGCCGCCAACTGGCTGGATGTAGGTGCGCTTTCATGGAGAAAGGGCGAAGCCGCTGTAGCCGAATTTTCTAACTATGGCCAAAAAACAGTTGATTTATTCGCCCCCGGCGTAGATATCCTCTCCACCATGCCCGACCAGAAATACAAGGAACAAAGCGGTACCAGCATGGCAGCACCCGTTACCACCGGCGTAGCAGCACTGGTGCTGTCCTACTTCCCACACCTGACAGCCGTACAACTGCGCGAAATATTGCTCAAAAGCGTATCAAAAATAGACGACAAGGTGAAAATACCCGGCGGCGACGAGATAGTAAAATTCGGTACACTCTCCGTAACAGGCGGCGTAGTAAATGCCTACGAAGCCATCCGCGAAGCCATGAAAGTAAAAGCGCCCAACAAATAGCAGCAGGGCAGGCATACACAGGTCATTGATTTGCAAATCAGCAATGAAATAGTTAATTTTGCAATCTGATTTGAGATGTTCTTCTAATAGGGGGGTGTTTGTCCCCCTATTCTTTTTTAGTAATATGGAGTTGCAGGAAAAAATAGCCGAGTACGTTCAATCATTGCTCGAAGAGGGGTTCTTTCTGGTAGATGTGCTTTATCAGGACAAAGGCGGCCGCGCACGCTTGTCCGTACTGCTCGACGGCGACAAAGGTATCAATATTGACCGGTGCGCAAGTGTCAGCCGTCGGTTGGCAGCTTGGCTGGAAGAGCAGGATTTAATTAAAACAGCTTATACATTGGAAGTTTCATCGCCCGGCGTAGGGCAACCGTTGAAACTTGTGCGACAATACAAAGCCAATATCGGGCGCACCCTGAAAGTTGATACAACCACAGGTGCTACTCACAAAGGCAAACTGGAACAAGTAACCGATGATGCGATTTTGCTTGCACCGCTACCGACAAAAAAAAACAAAAAAGCAAAGGCGGCAGAACCGGAGCAACCCGTGTTGATTCCGTTTGTAGAGATAGCCAAAGCAGTGGTTGAAATTTCATTTGACTAAACAAAAAAACACAGATAAAAATGGAAACCGGATTATTGATAGAGTCATTCAAGGAGTTTGCCAGCCAAAAGTCCATTGACAGGCCTACAATGGTGCGCATTTTGGAAGATGTTTTCCGCACCATGATTCGGAAGAAATATCTTTCCGATGAAAACTTTGACGTAATTGTCAATATTGACAAAGGTGATTTGGAGATTCTTCACTACCGCGAAGTAGTCGAAGATGATGCGCCCGATTATGACGAAAACAAGCAAATCAGGCTGAGCGATGCCCGCAAAATAGACGAGGATTTTTCGGTCGGCGAAGAAGTAGCCGAAAATATCAAAATAGAAGATTTCGGCAGAAGGGTTGTTCAAACTGCCCGCCAAACGCTCATCCAGAAAATTAAAGACCTTGAAAAAGATAACCTGTTCAACAAATACAAAGTACTCGTGGGGCAAATCGTAACCTGCGAAGTATATCAGGTATTGGGCAGAGAGGTTATCCTGCGCGATGCACAAGGCAACGAACTGGTATTGCCGCGTTCCGAGCAAATCATGAAAGACCGTTTCCGCAAAGGCGACTCCGTTCGTGCGATTGTACACCGCGTAGAAATGGTAAACGGCAACCCGCGTATCATTCTCTCACGTACTTCCCCCATCTTTTTGGAGCGCCTGTTCGAGCAGGAAGTACCCGAAGTTTACGACGGTATTATTACCATCCGCAAAACCGTGCGCGAGCCCGGCGAGCGCGCCAAAGTAGCCGTAGAATCTTATGATGACCGCATAGACCCCGTAGGTGCTTGCGTGGGCATGAAAGGCTCACGTATCCACAGCATTGTTCGCGAACTGTGCAACGAGAACATAGACGTAATCAATTACACCGACAATATTGAGTTGTTCATTCAGCGCGCACTGAGCCCCGCCAAAATATCAAGCATCAAAATTGACGAAGAGCACTCGCGCGCCGCTGTATTTCTCAAACGCGACCAAGTATCGCTGGCTATCGGCAAAGGTGGCCAAAATATTAAACTCGCCGGCAAACTTGTCGGGCTGGAAATAGATGTATTCCGCGAACTGACCGAAGCCGATGAGGAGGAGGAAGATGTTGAACTGACAGAATTTGCCGATGTGCTCGACGAGTGGGTGATTGAGGAATTTACCAAAATCGGTCTGGATACGGCACGCAGCGTGCTTGGCATGAGCCGCGACTACCTCATCAAAAAGACCGAATTGGAAGAAGAAACCGTCGATTTTGTGCTGGACGTACTCAGAAAAGAGTTTGAATAACATCAAAAAAAAGCCGCTGCCGGTTGTTTTGCGGCGGCTTTGAATCTTTTAACAGTTAAATCTGTTCTTCATTAAGAGGCTTTTTTTGAAGGGCTGTTAAAAAAAGCTAATTTTGCAGGGTTTAATAACGGCAGACCACCGCAACAGGTCATCCAAGAATTGTTTATGACAGAAAGTAAAACCTATAGGCTTGGGCAGGTAGCCCGTAATTTTGGCGTAACTACAACTATGCTTGTCGATTTTCTGGCAAGCAAAGGGGTAAAAGTGGACAACAATCCCAACACTAAAATTACGGCTGAGCAATATGCAATGGCCGAAAAAGAATTTGCAGCTTCCGCAGCAGTTAAAAAAGAAGCGTCCAGTTTGCATATTGGCAAGTCTTATAGCGAAAATATCGTCATCAGTTCGGAAAATCAGAATGACCGCCGCAAAGAAGACGAAGAAGAAGACGAAGATGTAATCAGCGTAAAATCTTCGGCTTTTGTGCCTTTCTCTAAAAAAGAAAGTGCAGAAAAGCCTGCCGAAAAGAAAGAACCCGAAAAAATCACCGCCAAACCAAGCGGGTTGAAAATATTGGGTAAAATAGACTTAGATGCCAAAAAGACTACTGCCAAGCCCGAAGAACCGGAAGTGCCTAAACACGAACCCGTAGCGGAAAAAGCAGTAGTGCAGCCTGAGATAAAGCCCGAACCACAGCCCAAGCCCGAGGCTGTACCGGTGAAAGAAGAGGTTGTTGTAGCCGAAAAGCCGGCACCACAACCCCAGCCCGAAACCAAGCAAGAGGTAAAAGCCAAGCAAGAGCCGGCACCTGAGCCACAACCCAAGGTGGCGGAGAAGCCCGTGGCCGAAACTCCCAAGAAGGAAGAACCCAAGGAAAAACCGATTGCTCCGGCGGTAAAAACGCCGCCTGTTGCTCCTGTTGAGGTTGCACCACCACAAGAAGAAAGTGCCGAAGAAGGTACTGTTATTCGTGCCGAAGCTGAAAAGCTGCAAGGGCTGAAAGTATTGGGTAAAATAGAGTTACCTCTCGACAAAGACAAAAAGAAACCCAAACCTATTGCCTCTTCCGACGAGAAGGACAAAAATAAGCGCAAACGCAAGCGCATTAAAAATAACACAGGCAACCCTGTAAAGCCTGATACACAGGCATCAGGTTCGCAACAAAAAACCGGTGGGCAGCAGCAAGGCGGTCAAGGTAACGCCAACCGTGGCGGCAACCAACAACAACAGCGCCATCAGCATGCCGGTAAAAAAGGAAATGTGCAAGCCAGTGCCCCTCTGAAAGAAGAAATTTCAGAAAAAGAGGTACAAGAAAACATCAAAAATACGCTTGCCCGCCTGACCGGAACCAATACGCGCCAGCAAATCATTAAAAAACAGATTAAACGCGACAAGCGCGAGGCAAGCGCACGCAGACAGGAAGAACAGGTAGGACAGGAAAAAAGCAACGTATTACAGGTTACGGAGTTTATTTCTGCCAACGACTTGGCCAATCTGATGGGAGTTTCCGTCAATCAGATTATCGCCAAATGTCTTTCGTTCGGTATGTTCGTTGCCATCAACCAGCGATTGGATGCCGAAGCCATCACCATTATTGCCGATGAGTTCGGCTATGATGTGGAGTTTATTTCGGCCGAACAGGAAATTGCCGTAGAACTTGACCAAGAAGATGACGAAAAAGACCTTCTGCCGCGTGCACCTATCGTAACCATCATGGGGCACGTAGACCACGGTAAAACATCGCTGCTCGACTATATCCGCAAATCGAAAGTTGTAGAAGGTGAAGCAGGAGGTATTACCCAACACATTGGCGCTTACGACGTCGTAACCAAGAGCGGTAAACGCATTGCCTTTCTCGATACGCCCGGCCACGAAGCATTTACCGCCATGCGTGCGAGGGGTGCAAAACTCACTGACGTGGCAATTATTGTGGTAGCTGCCGACGACGACGTTATGCCGCAAACCAAAGAAGCGATTAACCACGCACAGGCTGCCGGTGTGCCTATCGTATTTGCCATCAACAAGATAGATAAACCCGAAGCACGTCCCGAAAAAATCAAGGAATCGCTTGCCAACCTGAATTTCTTGGTAGAAGACTGGGGCGGAAAGTACCAAAGTCAGGAAATTTCTGCCAAAAAAGGCATCGGGGTAGATGAACTGCTGGAAAAAGTGTTGCTGGAAGCAGAATTGCTCGATTTGAAGGCAAACCCCAATAAACTTGCCGTAGGTACTGTTATTGAAGCCTCCCTTGATAAAGGTAAAGGCTATGTGGCAACCGTTATGGTACAGTCGGGTACTTTGCGCAAAGGCGATGTGATATTGGCCGGTGCCAATTACGGACGGGTAAAGGCCTTGATGGACCACCGCGGTAAAATTTTGAAAGAAGCAGGCCCTTCCACCCCCGTGCAAGTGCTTGGATTAAACGGTGCACCGCAAGCGGGTGATAAATTCAACGCAATGGAGTCGGAGCGCGAAGCCAAGGAAATTGCTACCAAACGCGAGCAAATTATCCGCGAGCAAAGCATCCGTGCCACTAAGCGCACAACCCTGAGCGACATCGGTCGCCGCATTGCACTGGGCAACTTCAAACAACTGAACATCATCGTAAAAGGCGATGTGGACGGCTCTGTGGAAGCACTTGCCGACTCACTGCTGAAACTTTCCAATGATGAAATTGAAGTAAATATCATCAGCAAAGCAGTGGGGCAAATCTCTGAGTCCGATGTGTTGCTGGCCGCTGCCTCCGATGCTATTATCATCGGCTTCCAAGTGCGTCCTTCGGCAAACGCCCGTAAAATGGCAGAGAAAGAACAGGTTGAAATTCGCCTGTACTCAATCATCTACAATGCCATTAATGAGGTGAAAGATGCGATGGAAGGCTTGCTGGCGCCAACCATTGAGGAAGTTATTTTGGGTAATGCTGAAGTATTGCAGGTGTTCAAAATTCCTAAGGTCGGAAATATTGCCGGCTGCCGCGTAACAGAAGGGCAAATCAAACGCAATTCGCGCGTGCGCATTATCCGAGACGGCATCGTGGTTTACGGCGGCGATAAGGGTGTCGGCGAGCTTGCATCGCTGCGCCGTGAAAAAGACGACGTAAACGAGGTGAAAGCCGGTTATGAATGCGGTATCGGCATCAAAAACTTCAACGATATTAAGCCGGGAGATATTATTGAGGCCTACGAAGAGCGCGAAATCAAACGCAAACTGACGTAATCTCAGTTCAAAGCACATAAAAAAATCCTTTACTTCGGATGCGGAGTAAAGGATTTTTTCTTTGCAAGCGTCGTTATTTCTTTAACACAAAAATCATTCGGTCGCTGTCAGGCGCATACGGAGCGAGCCTGTAATCCCCGAAAATATGCAGCAGTTGCAAACCGGCAGCCTGAAAATAGCGCATAAAATCGGCCTGTGTAATGGCCATCAGGCGTTCTTGGAAATGAAAAGAGCGATTGTTGTCTGTAAAGTAAATATCTTTGATAATCAGTCGCTTATCAATTCGCTTGCGGATTTCAAACGTGATTCCGTCAATGGTTTTATATTCCAACGCCTTCAATTGGCCAAGAACTTTCGGCGTATTCATAAAGTCAATTACCATAAATCCGCCTTTTTTTAAGTTGCCGGCGGCAGCCTTCAAGGCTTGTATGTTTTCGGCATCAGTTTTAAAATAGCCAAAACTGGTAAAAAGGTTCAGTAAAATATCAAAATATTCTTTGCGGAAAATATGGCGTTTATCATGACGGAAAAATTGCAACCGCTCGTTAGCAAATTTCTGCGCATGGCGAATGTTTTCCTCTGCCAAATCTATTCCGACCACGTCAAACCCCTTTTGATTGAGGTAAATGGCATGTCGTCCTTTGCCGCAGCCAAGGTCTAAAATTTTATCGTCGGGACTGATTTCCAAAAAGATAGCAAGGTTGTCAATCAGTAATTTAGCTTCGCTGTCATCGCGATTTTTGTAAAGAATATGATAATAGGGCGAATTAAACCATTGGCTGAACCATTCGCCCGAACTTGCTGGATTCATTACGGTTTTGTTCGGATTATTGTTAGATAAATCCATCGGCAAAGTTACGCCGCATTCATCAGACAGGTGCATAAATTATTTAAAAGGCTTTTGTTACATAGCAATCAGATTTGCGCTTTGCCGCCTAAATTTGCCTGTGGCAACTTAAAATCCCACATCAAACGCATATGCGGATTTCTGCAATTGTAGCTGTTGCCGACAATGGCGTAATAGGGCAGGATGGACGCTTGCCTTGGCATTTACCGGCCGACCTCCAATATTTTAAACGATTAACAATGGGGCATCATATACTCATGGGGCGGAAAACTTTTGAGTCTATCGGCAAACCTTTGCCCGGGCGAAAATCGCTGGTTATTTCGCGTAATGTCAATTTGGAGTTGCCCGGTGCAGCAGTCTTTACCAATATTCCCGATGCTATTTGTGAAGCGCAAAAAAACGGCGAAGATGAGCTTTTTGTTATTGGCGGGGCTGAAATTTTTGCCGCTGCCATGCCCTATTTGCACCGTTTGTACCTTACGCACGTGCACACAGAGGCCACAGGCGATGTTTACATGCCCCCCATAGGCGATGATTGGGTAGAAATTCAAAGAGAATCGCATCGGGCCGATGAAAAAAACACTTATCCTTATACCTTTGTTACATTAGTACGCAATTTCAGCTGATATGGAAAACGGAACTTTGCAAATACCTGTGATGGCAGAACTGGCTGCACAGGGTAAAACTCCCGAAGTATTATTCTGGGTAGGTTGTGCCGGCTCTTTTGATGACCGCTACAAGCGGGTTACATCGGCAATGGTCAAAATTCTGAACAAGGTAAACGTTAGTTTTGCAGTATTGGGCACCGAAGAGTCCTGTACGGGCGACCCTGCCAAACGCGCCGGTAACGAGTTTCTTTTCCAGATGCAGGCTTTGAGCAATATTCAGGTGTTGAACGGATACGGCATCAAAAAAGTCGTAACTGCCTGTCCGCACTGCTTCAATACGATTAAAAACGAGTATCCTTCGTTAGGGGGTAACTACGAAGTGCTGCACCACTCCGAATTTTTGCAACAACTGATTAATCAGGGGAAAATTCGCATGAAAGAAGGCGGCAGTTTCAAAGGAAAAAAAATCACTTATCACGACTCTTGTTATTTGGGGCGTGCCAATGACATCTACGAAGCGCCGCGTCAGGTTTTGGAAGCACTTGATGCCGAACTTGTAGAAATGAGACGCTGCCGCAGCAAAGGGCTTTGCTGTGGTGCCGGTGGCGCACAAATGTTCAAAGAAGCCGAACACGGCAAAAAGGAGATTAATATTGAACGGGTAGAGGAAGCGTTGAATACCGGTGCGGAAGTGATAGCGGCAGCCTGTCCGTTCTGCATGACGATGATGAGTGATGGGGTAAAAAACAAAAATCGCGAAGGAGAAGTCAAAGTCCTCGACCTTGCCGAGCTGATTGAAGCCGGTTTGTAATCACTGCCTTTGGGTATGGATAAACGCAAATGGTTTGGCGAAAAATTTTGGTGTAAATTGCTGAAAATCAAATACAAAAACCTGACGATTTTATAATAATCGTCAGGTTTTTGTGTGAATTTTCGCTCAACTGCTTACATTTTTCTGACAGAACCCGAGCCCGACACATTGGTAATCTCGCGCTTGGGCTCGCCTTTGTAGCGAATCTTACCCGAGCCACTTACGTTGGCTTTCAGCGATTCGGTAACGTGAATTTCTGCATCGCCCGAGCCGCTGATGGCAACCCGTATCTCCTTGCTTGTCAGCCCCGCGGCAAGTAGCCTTCCTGAGCCGCTAATGGTAAAATCACATTCGTCAGCGCTGCCCGAAAGCGTTAGTTTGCCCGAGCCTGAATTATCTACGACAACAGTACCGCCGGCTACCACGCCTTCCATGCTGCCCGAACCGCTTTGGGTCAGGCGGATTCTATCGGCTTTGAGGCTTTCTTGCCAATAAATGCGAGATGCTCCCGAACTGTTGATTTCGTTCAGTTCGCGGTAAGTAACTACAATATCTACGCGGTAGCTGCTGCGCCAACCCGTTCGCGGTTTGGTGCCGATAGCAAGACTGTTGCCGCTTACTTCGGTTTCAATATCCTGTAAGTCAATGCCTTCGGCAGAGATGCTGACGCTTTCCCTGTTGCCTTTTTGCAGGGTTACGTGGAACGAACCATTGACAGATAAACGATTAAAAGCCTCTAAATTGCGCTCCTCTTTTTTCTGCGCAAATGCAATGACAGCGGCAAACAAATAAATGCCTATGATGCTGATGAGTGATTTCATAAGGAATGTGTGATAAAGTTTGCCTAATGACAACAGGAGATTGTACGGAGTTGCATCATCAGGTAAAAAAATCACACGTACCGATAGCAGCATTTTATCCTTGCCGAGTGCCGACAGGGTTTAGACTTACAACCGCACAACCTCGCCCGTCCGCACCGACTCATCGCAGGCAAACGCAATGCGCAGGCTGTTCACGGCATCTGCTAAGTGGTCGGTCAGGTCTAAATCTTCGGTGATGGAACGCAGGAAATAGCGCTGTTCGCGGTTGCAAAGCTCCTGATGGTCAGGCTCATCGGTCAGGTTTAGCCACTCATCTTCTTTAATAAACTCATTGCGCTTGTCAATATCGGCATGGTGGATGCGCAGCGATTCGGTTTTGGTGTGCGAATCTACATTGTCTGATTTGCCGCTGCTGCCTGCCTCTTTGGCAACAATGGAAACGCAGCCCTTCGGCCCGATTACGTCTTTGACAAAAAAGGCTGTTTCGCTCATCATTGGCCCCCAGCCTGCCTCATACCAGCCCACCGAACCATCGGCAAAGCGGATTTGCAGTTGCCCATAGTTGTAATTATCCTTCGGAATGTCGTCGGTCAGTCGTGCACCGATGGCCGTAACCTGCACCGGTGCGGAGCGCGTCATTTGGCACATTACGTCTATGTAGTGCACGCCGCAATCCACAATCGGGCTGAGGCTTTTCATCAGGTTGCGGTGCACATCCCACATGTAGCCATGGCTTTGCTGGTTGAGGTTCATGCGCATTACCAGAGGTTTGCCCAGTGTTTGTGCCACCTCAATAAACTTTTGCCACGAAGGGTGCACCCGCAGAATATAGCCTACCACTACCTTCCGATTGGCGGCACGGGCAGCAGCTACTACACGCTCGGCACCTGCCACTGTATCGGCAATGGGTTTTTCCACAAAAACATGGCAGCCCGCTTCCAAGGCCTTGATACAGAATGCCTCATGCGTATCGGGGTAAGTGGAAATACAAACCGCATCGGGGCGGGTAGTCCGCAGTGCTTCGTCATAGTCGCTGAAGAGCAGATAGCCGCCCCCCAGTTGCTTATTGAGAATTTCTTTGGTGCGCCCGGAAGATACCAACCCGCAAATTTCAAATCCTTCTATGGCTTGGTAGGCTTTGGCGTGGGATGCGCCCATATTGCCGCAACCGACTACTAATACGCGAATCATGAGTGTATGCAATTTTTTTGAGGCAAAGTACGATTTTTATCGCTACTTCCATATTTTCCATTGGGGTATTCGCCGCGCATAATCTCTGGCGCATTGCGTTTTATAGCTTTCCCATTTGCCTCTGTTAATTACATTGATAGGATGGTCAATGTGTATAGGGTCATCCTTGCTGAAATCGCCGCCCCATCTTAAATCTTTGTCATTTCTTATGCTTTTAATAAAATCCTGAACGTTTTCAGGTAAGTTATTCAGCTTTTTTCGTTTCAGGTGGTGCGCAAAATAGGTGGTTCCGTTGCTTTCAATATTGAAATCTATCGCAAATCCGGCCAAATGATTGGATAGTTTACCGGGTTCAACAATTGCACGACTGACTTCGCGCCCATCTACCCTGTAAGCCTGATTGATAATCAATTCAATATCGTGGATTTATGCGTATGCATCAATTTTTTGCAAATAAGGCTCAAATTCTTTGTGTATCAGTATTTGCCGCCCCCTGAGTCCGCTGATATGGTCGCCTTTGTATTCGGTGAGTGCCTCAAAATTATCTGTTCTCACATATGTCCAGAACGGATATTTGTAATAGCAATACAACGCGACTCCCACCAAAAAAAGACCTGATGGGATTAGTATAATTAAAGCTATTTTTATGTGTCGGTGCAAGTTCACAAGTGTCTATGTGGATTTAATGTTTTGGCGCTTGGCGAAGGGCGGGTTTAGTAGCACTACCGTTTCCACACGCACAAAAGCCCATAGAAATCACAAAAGTTCAATTTCGCACGTCTGCCCGCCTTGCCACAAATGCAATGTTGCAGGCTGGCATTTTTATTTGTTCGTAGTTCGTTGTTTTATCCAAGTTACAATTTGCTGAAAGTCAAGTTGTCCCGATGCTACTGCGATAACAAAGTCGTACTTTTCATCTTGTGTTGCTTGTATGTCTTTGCCGAAGTTCATCAAAACCAAACGCATTAAAACGTAGCCTGTTCTTTTGTTGCCGTCTATAAAAGGGTGATTTTTGACAATACTTTCTAAAATCGCACCCGCTTTTTCTTCGGGGCTTGGGTAAAATTCACTGTCTCCGAAACCGCTAAAAGGTCGTTCAAGTGCCGATTTTAGTCCATTTTCATCTCTTACGCCTTGCGAACCGCCAAACTCTCGTATCAAAACTTGATGAATTGCAAGAACTTCTTGGTAGTCTATCATTTCGCCAATTTTTCAAGTAGTTCTCGGTCTTCTGTCAAAATTGTGTTTAGGTTGAGTGAAAGACGCATTTTCTCCTTAGTAGTTTTTTCAACTTGGCGAAGATATTGCAAAAGTTCTCCCAAAACTTCGTTGGGTAACTTGTCCACAATTTGCACTATTTCTTGTTTGAGTTCCATCTTATGCCCAATTATTTATTAGTCCAACGTTATTTTTTGTTAATTGGTTCGTTTTGGCGTTTTTTTCTATGCTTGCCTGCAACGGTTTGGCGGCTTTGCATTTGTGCTACAATAGACTTTTTGGAAGTTAAAATACTGAAAATCAATTGATTGAAAATTTCAACTTGTAATTATGTAAGCCTGCGGTTAATTGGAAATTTTCTAATATCTGCTCTTTTTGCTTCACTCT